>NZ_RZRO01000038.1:0-54343 GCF_003997975.1 Mesorhizobium sp. M7A.F.Ca.US.005.03.1.1 | reverse complement strand
ACACCGCCCAGCGCCAGCGCGCCGCCGATTATGCCGAGCAGCGTGGGAACTTCGCCCAGCCAGAAGAAGCCGATCAGCGCGGACATCGGCGAGACCAGATAGAGGAAGTTGGAGGCACGTGCCGCCGGCAGACGCGACAGCGCGGTCGCCCAGGCGGCATAGGCGATGAGGCTGGGCACGATGCCGAGAAAGATGACGGCGCCGAGGCCTGCTGTGTCGGCGACCGCCGCCTGCGAAAAGGCCGACGGCAGGAAGGGCGCCAGGCATAGTGCGCCGAGCACCATGTTCGAAGCCGAAATGGTCAATGGATGATGGCGGGCAAACAGCGGCTTCTGGACGATGGTGTTGACGGCCGAGCACAAGGCCGAACCAAGCACCAACAGAGCACCGGTGTTGAACGACAGGCCATGCCCGTCGGCCATGGCGATGATGCCTATACCGGCGAAGGAAATCACCGTACCGATCCAGGCCACGCCTGAGAAGCGCTCGCCCAGCAATGCCATCGCCATGATGGCGGTGAAGATCGGGCTGACATTGATGATGAAGCCGGCGGCACCGGCCGAGACGGTCAGTTCGCCGAAATTGAGCATGACGGTGTAGAGCGCGACGAAGATGGCGCCGCCAAAGACCAGGCGCCACGCTTCGTCGAGCCTTGGCAGCGCCGGGCGCTTGACGGCCAGGAAGATCGCCGCCGGCACAGCGGCGATGGCAAATCGCAACGCACCCAGTTCCAGTGGGCCGAAGGCGGCGAGACCGGCTCGGATAGCGGGAAAGGCGGAGGCCCAACCAACCACCGTCAGCGCCACCGCGATGGCTGCCGTGGTGTCCATTCGCTGTGTCGAATTCAACGTGCCCGTTATCTCGCTCATCTCACCGCCCTCGTATTTCTTCGGTCCTGAAAGGCAGAAAACGCCTTTTCACCCCGGTTGACAAACGACGAAATCGAGGATCACCTGTGACTATGGATCACAGCTCGGACACAATGGTGCCGCTCGAAACGCTGCGCGCCTTCGATGCGGCGGCGCGGACAGGCAGCTTTTCAGCGGCCGCCGAAAAGCTCAATATCACCCATGGCGCCGTCAGCCGGCAGATCGCCAAGCTCGAGGACTGGCTGGGATTGAAAGTCTTCGACCGTGGTGCGCGCGGCGTCTCGCTGACGATCGAAGGCAACAGGCTGCATCTGCGCACGGCGGAAGCCTTTGCGCTGATATCGACCCATTCCGACCGCTGGGTCGAGCCCCGTGGCACGGCGGTGGTGCGGCTGACCTCGATCCCCTCGGTCAGCGGACTGTGGCTGATGCCGCGCATGGCAGCGCTGGAAAACAATCCCTCGAAGCTGCGCATCGTGCTCGATGTCGACATCCGCCAGGCCGACCTTGCCGATGAAGGCATCGACCTCTCGATCCGTTGTGGACGCGGCGGCATTCCGGGCCGCATCTCGGTGCAGCTTTTCGAGGAACATGTCTTCCCTGTCGCGTCACCCGAGCTTGCCCGCGAGATCGGCCGCGGCGACCCTGCCCGGCTGCTCAAATATCCGCTGATCAACGATTCCGACGCGTCGGCCTGGCGCGCCTGGTTTGCCGCGCAAGGCATGGATTACCGCCCGCGCCCGCAGGACCGCCGCTTCGAAGACTACAATCTGGTGCTCGACGCCGCCGCCTATGGGCTCGGCATCGCGCTGGCCCGCCCGCCGCTGACCGGACATCAATTACAATCGGGCCGCATCACTCCCGTCGATGAGCGCACAGCCCTCAACCCGGTATCCTACTGGCTCGACCGGCCGATGGGGCGGCCGCGTGCCGCCGCCGCCGACCTCGCCCGCCGCATCGCAGCAGAGGCCGGGCTGGCCCAGGAAAAGATCGAGGCGTTTATCGAAGTCGAGCGATAGGCCTTCCGGACCTATATGTAAAACCGGCCGATTCGAAGCTCAGCGAAGCAACAACAAAACGAACCCAAGGATCACCGCTCCCAGCAAACCGGCCATTATCGAAACAAAGCCAATTTTCACCAGCAACTGCTCAGGGTTCGGCACCGCACCATGGGATTGATTGGCCGGCCTGTACCTGCCCGCCGGCGTACCCAGGGCGGCAGCGTTGCGCGGGATTGGAGCCTGCGGCGGGATAAGCGAAAGCAATGACAGCCCCGCAACCCTGGCGGAGGCATTGTCATTGGCGGTTGTCGAAGGCGGCAAGAAGGCTCGCAGCGTTTCGGCTTCGGGTTTTGCCTTTCTCGCCACGACTGTTGCCAACGCCGCCTCTTCGCCCGTCTCAAGCTGGGCAAGATAGGCCTCGACGATGCCAGCGGATGCGATCTGCTGCGATTTGACGGCCATCGGCGCCGCCGGCAAAATCAACAGCGCCGGCGCTGTCTGCTGCGCGAGCAGAGACGGCGCCGGCGGTTGGACCAGCGCCTTGACCAGTGCCGTCATCACGGGATCAGCCTGCCCCAAGGGCACGGCTTGCGGCGTCATCACTTCCCTAAGCAGGGCGGGAAGACGAGTGGAGGAAACGTCCATTGCGGCCCACCAACAACATTTTTCCGCTTCACAATAAGCGTTCAGCATTGTCTCAGGCTTGTCTCATGCTTGACCTCGCCGGGAATTTATGGCGATGAAATCCTCATGAACCCTGGCGTCCCCGCATGATGAACCGTTTCGAAGGCCCCGGCGGCAAGGAAGCCCGCATCCGCTATCTGGATGGCGACTTCCAGGTTACCAGTCCCGGCGCGTTCGTGCGCTGCGCGGTGACAGGCGAAAGCATTCCGCTCGACGAGTTGAAGTACTGGAGCGTCGCAAGGCAAGAGCCCTATATCAGCGCCACCGCCTCGCTGCGCCGTGAAATCGAGATGCATCCGGAGCTGCGTAAGCGCAGTTAACCCTTCAGCTTGCGCTGGCGCCAGGCATCGAGCGTCTCGTCGATGATGCGCTCGGGAACGTGATCGAGTTCGAAGACCGTGTCGATCTCCAGCACCTCGAGCCGGTCGAGAAAGTCCTGTGAGGCGCCGTGGCGCAGCCGGGCGGCGTCCTTGGCGGTGGTGATGAGCACCAGCCCCTCAGTGCGTGCGGTCGCCGCCAACTCGGCAAGTTCGTCCTCCGCATAGAAATGATGGTCCGGAAACGGCCGCGTCAATGCCAGTTCGCCGCCGGCCTCGCGCACCGTGTCGAAGAATTTCTCGGGATGGCCTATACCGGCGAAGGCGAGGAACCGCTTGCCGGCAAGCCCTGCCTTGCCGCGTGGCTCTGTATGGGCCTCGAAGATCGCCCGGCCGGCGCGTGCCGCCTGGCGGACCACGCTGTCGGCGGCAGTGCCCTCGCCCATTTTCAACAACCCGCTGGTGAAAACCAGCTGGTCGACGATTTTGGCCCTGAGCGGCCCCCCCGGAATGACGCGGCCGTTGCCGATCCCGTAGCGCGCATCGACCACGACCAGCGCATAGTCGATGTGGATGCGGGCGCTCTGGAAGCCATCGTCCATGATCAGGAAATCGCAGCCATTCCGTTCCAGCAGCAGCCGGGCGCCGGCGGCGCGGTTCGGCGTCACCGCCACCGGCGCGTGTTCGGCGAGCAGCAGCGGTTCGTCGCCGACATGCCGGGCGCTGTCGTGGTCGATATCGACCACGTGCGGCTCGGCGAAGGAGCCGCCATGGCCGCGCGACAGGAAGCCTGGTTTCAGATGCATGCGCTTGGCCTGCTTGGCGAGCGCGATGGCCACCGGTGTCTTGCCGGTGCCGCCAACCGTGAAATTGCCGATGCACAGAACAGGCGCTTCGATCTTCTCACGCTTGGCCCGCCGCATGCCGCGGCCGGCGGCAGCCGCATAGATGGCCGACAGCGGCAACAGTGCCAGGACCCGCCAGTCCGGCTCTTCCCACCAGAATGGTGGTGCTTCCGAGGCCACGCTAGCGCCCGTTCGCGCCCTTCAGGCGCGACTTGACGACCAGCGGCTGGATGTAGGGCTCAAGCGATTTCAGCGTACGCGCCAGCGCACCGCGCATCTCGTCGACGGTCGCAATGCCTGCCGCCATCATCTCGTGGCGCGCCACTTCGTTGGTCAGGAGGAAATTGACGGCGCCGGCCAGCATGTCGCGATCGCGCACCAGCTTGGCGCCGCCGCTGTCGAGGAGACGCTGGTAGGCCTCGCGAAAATTCTGCACATTGCGCCCGGCGAGAACCGCCGTGTCGAGCATGGCCGGCTCCAGCGGGTTCTGGCCACCCTCGGAGGTCAGCGAGCGGCCGACGAAGGCTATTTCCGTCAGCCGGAGATAGAGCCCCATCTCGCCGATCGTGTCGCCAAGCAATATGTCGGTGTCGGCCGTGATCCTGTCGCCCTTGCTGCGCCGCGCGACTTTCAGGCCCATGCCGGAAATCTGCGCCGCAAGCGCCTCGGCTCGATCGGGATGACGCGGAACGACGATCGTCAGAAGACCATGGTGGCGCTTGTGCAGCGTCGCGTGGACTTCAGCCGCGACCACTTCCTCGCCGTCATGGGTCGAGATCGCCGCCCAGGTCGGGCGCGTGCCTATCTGCCGCCGCAGTGTCGCCAGCGCCCGTTCGTCGACCGGCGGCGGCGACGTGTCCACCTTGAGGTTGCCCGACACCGTCACCGGCCGCGCGCCGAGCGCGAGAA
This sequence comes from Mesorhizobium sp. M7A.F.Ca.US.005.03.1.1, assembly GCF_003997975.1. NCBI lineage: Bacteria > Pseudomonadati > Pseudomonadota > Alphaproteobacteria > Hyphomicrobiales > Phyllobacteriaceae > Mesorhizobium > Mesorhizobium sp. M7A.F.Ca.US.005.03.1.1. Next base: position 49,718 of record NZ_RZRO01000038.1, on the reverse strand, counting down.
ACCGCTCGCCATCGACATCCGACTGCGCCACGACATGAGCCAGGTTCTCGAACAGCGCCTCGGCGATGTTGGCCCGTTTCTTCCACGATTTGAACGAGCGGTCGGACAGCCTGCCATTGACCAGCACCTGCGGCACACGGCGCGCGCCAAGCTCGAGGATGGTCATCGGCCAGATCTCGGATTCGGCGATGATTGCCAGATCCGGCTGCCAGTGATCGAGGAACCGGCTGACCGCCGGCTTGAGATCGAGCGGTACATATTGATGGATGATCCGGTCACCGAGCCGCTCGTCGGCGACCTGCGCAGAGGTCACCGTGCCGGTCGTCAGCACGATGTTGACGCCATAGTCGAGAATGCTTTCGACCAGCGGCACGACGGCTATGGTCTCACCGACGCTCGCGGCATGGATCCAGATCACCGGCCCGTCGGGGCGCGCGCGGCCGGCGACGCCATAGCGCTCGCGGCGGCGGTAGCGGTCTTCCTTGCCGCGCGAGGTGCGCCAGGCAACGTAGGGCCCGACCAGCGGATAGGCTGCCGCACCCGCGAATCGGTAAGCCGACAGCATGGCCCGTGCCCAGCGGCCGCTCATCGCGGAGCATCCACGAGACGGTAAGCCTCGGCGGTCGCGGCATTGAGCGCTGTCGTCACTTCCTGGCGCTTGCGCTCCATTTCGGCGTCATCGGCGCCGGCCGCCACGAAGATCGGCTGGCCGATGACGATCGACGAACGGCCGAACGGCAGGTTGATGGTGGTCTTGTCCCAGCTCTTCTCCAGCACCTTGCGGCGGCTGGTGGTGATGGCGACGGGCACAAGCGGCCGGCCCGAGAGGCGAGCCAGGAGAACGATGCCAAGTCCTGCGTCTCGCGGCGTGCCGTGCGGAATATCTGCGATCATGGCGACGTTCTTGCCGACGGCGAGCGACTTTTTCAGGGCGATAAGCGCTTTTGCCCCACCCTTGTCGAGGTGCCTGGCATTTTCCCGCCCGCCCGAGCCGCGCACCGCCTCAATGCCGAATTTTTCCAGCATCAAGGCGTTGAGCTCGGCATCGGCGCTGCGCGAAACCATGGCGACCAGCGGCTTGCGCTTGGGATAATAGGCAGGCGTCAGCAGATGCTGGCCGTGCCACAAGGCGATGATGCCAGGCTCGAACTCGGTATAGGCACCGCCCGAAAACCGTGCCGATCCCTCGACGACGCGATTGGTGAGGCGCACGAAGCGGACGAACTGGGCGAACAGGCTGGCGATGGCGTTCTTGACGAATCGCGACTGCGCAAGCGGTTGGCGAATCTTGCGCCAGAAGGCCTTGGTCGTGCGGCTGCGTCCCCTGCCCGTGGGCGCGGCATCGCTTGCTGGCCCTTTCGCCAGGTCATGCTCCATCGAAGTCAACCGGCAGCCTTGTTGTCGGGGTCCAGCAGCCGGTGCAGATGAACGACGAAGTAACGCATGTGAGCGTTGTCCACGCTGGCTTGCGCCTTGGCTTTCCACGCCGTGTGCGCGGATTGATAGTCGGGATAGATGCCGACGATGTCGAGCCCGTCGAGATCGCGGAATTCGGTGCCGCCAAGCTTCTTCAGTTCGCCACCGAACACCAGATGCAAAAGCTGTTTCTTTCCGTCTTCCGCGGCCATGTCGGTCCTTCACATATCGTGAGTTTGTCACAGGTCTAGACCAAAGCCGCCGACTTTGGAACCTTTAGGGCGAGATGAATTCATCTCGCCGGGGAAAACGCTTTCACGTGTCCAGACCGGCGATGACGCCGGCGAGCACGGCCAGCAATTCACCGCTGCCGGCAGCAAGGGCGCCGTGACGAGTCACCTCGCCGGCATAAAGTGGAGCGCGGCCATGCTGGTCGAGCAGCTGGCCGCCGGCCTCGCGCAGGATGAGGTCGGCCGCTGCAATGTCCCAGTCATGCGCGTTCGGCTTGACGAAAGTGGCGTCCAGCGCGCCATTGGCGATCATGGCCAGCCGATAGGCGAGCGAAGGGCTGTAAGGCGCCCGCTTCAGCCGCGCCTGCCATTCGGCAGGCATCAGGTCGGTCAACTGCTTCAGCCCGGAAATCTCGGCCGTTTCCGCCAGCTTGCGAACCGCAATGCGCTTGCCGTTGCGGAAAGCACCCTGGCCGGGCAGCGCCCAATAGGTCTCCTCCATCGCCGGGCATTCCAGCACGCCGGCCAGCGTGCGGCCATGTTCGACGACGGCGACGCTGACGCACCAGGTGCGCTGGCCTTCCAGGAAACCGCGCGTGCCGTCGATCGGGTCGACGACGAAGGTGCGGCGTGCCGAAAGCCGGACCGGATCGTCAACTGTCTCTTCCGACAGCCAGCCATAATCCGGCCGCGCCGCCAGCAATGTTTCGCGCAGATAGGCGTCGGCCGCGTGGTCGGCCTCGCTGACCGGTGATGTGCCGCCCTTCATCCAGACTTGCGGGCTGTTGCCGAAGTAGCGCATGGCGATCACCCCCGCCTCGCGGGCGGCATCGCGCAGCAGCGGCAAGTCTTCGGTGGCTCCGGCAGTGGTCAGGTCATGCTCCGGCAAGGGTCATGCCTTCGATCAGGAGCGTCGGCGCCGCGGTGCCGAAATTGCGGTCGAGGTCATCGGCCGGCACCATGTTGAGGAACATCGTCTTCAGGTTCGAGGCGATGGTGACCTCGGCGACGGGATAGGCCAGTTCGCCATTCTCGATCCAGAAACCGGAAGCGCCGCGGCTGTATTCGCCGGTGACCATGTCGACGCCCTGGCCGAACACCTCGGTGACGTAGAAGCCGGTCTTGAGCGATTTGATCAGCTCTTCCGGCGACCGCTCGCCGGGTTCGATGGCGAGATTGGTGGAGGATGGCGTAACGGAGGAGCCGCTGCGTGCGCCGCGGCCGTTGGTGACGAGGCCCAGCTCCCTTGCAGCCGAGGTCGACAGGAACCAGTGGTTGAGCACGCCCTTCTCGACCATCAACAGCTTTTCGCCCTCGACGCCTTCGCCGTCGAACGGACGCGAGGCCTGGCCACGTCGCCGGAGCGGCTCGTCGGTGACGGTGATGGCGGAGGCGGCCACCTGCTTGCCCATCATGTCGCGCAGGAACGAGGTCTTGCGCGCGACCGAGGCGCCGTTGATGGCGCCGGCGAGATGGCCGGCGATGCCGCGCGCGACGCGTGGGTCGAACACCACGTCGACCGGCCCGGTCGCCGCCTTGCGCGCGCCGATGCGGCGCACGGCGCGCTCGCCGGCCTTGCGGCCGATGTCCTCGGGCGCATCGAGATCTGCAAAATGCTGGCGCGAGGAGAATTCATAGTCGCGCTCCATGCCGGTGCCCTCGCCGGCGATAACGCTGGCCGAGCGCGAAAAACGCGAGCCGACATAGTGGCCGAGGAAGCCGTGCGAGGTGGCCAGCACCAGGCCGCCCAGCCCGGCACCGGCGCTGGCGCCGGCCGAATTGGTCACGCCCTTGACGGCAAGCGCTGCCGCTTCCGCCGCCAATGCGGCTTCCTTCAACTGGTCTGCCGACACTTCGGTGGCGTCGAACAGGTCGAGATCGCGCGTCTGTTTGGCGAGCAATGCCGGATCGGCCAGCCCTTGATAGGGATCCTGCGGCGACACTTTCGCCATCGCCACGGCGCGCTCGGCCAGCGTTTTCGGGTCGGACGCCGCTGTCGCCGAGACACTCGCCACGCGGCCGCCGACGAAAACGCGCAGCGCCACATCCTCGCTTTCGGAAGCTTCGGTAGCCTCGACCTTGCCGAGACGCACCGACACACCGGTCGAGCGGCCGCGCACGGCCACCGCGTCGGCGGCATCGGCGCCGGCCTTTTTGGCAGCCTCGACCAGGGCCGCGACGCGGTCGGTCAATTTTGCTGCGTCTGATATGTCGGTCATGCCTGAAATCCTGCTGGTGCGGCCGGTGTGCGGCCGTTGCCCACCCATCTATTGTTCCGGTCCGGCTTGTGCAATGGCATAGGCTTCAATCAAAATGCAGGGCGGACGGTTCAAACCGCGAACCCTGTGACGCAAAATCGGTTCGCAGCCTGCACGGAGCATTTCGATGACGCCTTTCCATCTCGCCTTCCCGGTCCGTGATCTCGATGAAACCCGCGTTTTCTATGGCGAGGTGCTGGGCTGCGCGATCGGCCGCTCGTCAGCGACCTGGGTCGACTTCGACCTCTACGGTCACCAGATGTCGGCGCATCTGCGGCCGCAGGCCGCACAGGCACCCAGTGACGGCAGGGTCGACGGCATTGTCGTGCCGATCCCGCATTTCGGCGCGGTGCTCTTGATGGACGACTGGCAGCGCCTGGCGACACGGCTGGAGGCGCGCGACGACATCGACTGGCTGGAACGGCCGATGGTCCGCTTCAAGGGCGAGCCCGGCGAACAGGCAACGCTGTTCATCCGCGACCCCTCGGGCAATGCCTTGGAATTCAAGGGCTTTCGCTCGCTGGAGCAGGTTTTCGCGCACTAGCTCAGATCGAGGGCATCCATCGATCAACGGCCGAAACGGCCCGCCGCGAAAGGTGCGAGCCGAGCCGGATCGCCGCGTCCGCCGATCAAGTTGGCGACCAGCCGCGCGGTGATCGGAGCCAGCGTCAGGCCGAGATGGCCGTGCCCGAAAGCATGAATTACGCGGGAGCTGCCGCGCGAAGCGCCGATGACCGGCCTGGAATCCGGCAGGGACGGCCGGAAGCCGAGCCATTGCGAGGCAGGCGAGCCGAGCCTGGGAAAAATTTGCCTGGCGCCACGGTCAAGCAGCGCCAGCCGGCGCGGATTTGGCGGCGCGACCAGGCCGCCGAGTTCGACGGTGCCGGCGACCCGCAAGCGGCCAGCCATCGGCGTCAGGTAGAAACCAAGATCGACGGGACAGACAGGTCGGTTGAGCAGCGGCGCGTCGGTCTGGAATTCCAGATGATAGCCGCGCTCGGTCTCGAGCGGAATCCTGTCGCTGGCCTGCGCGGCCAGTGCGCGCGACCGTGCACCGGCGGCGATCACCACCGTGCCAGCCTTGATGCGAACGCCGGGTCCGCTGAGCTGCACACCGTCAGCCTCGACCTGCAGCCCGGTGATCTCTGCCTGCTTCACCGATGCACCACGGGCACTCACCGCGCCCAGCAACCGCCGCATCACCATTGCCGGATCGGTGACATTGATCGAGTCGGGAAAATACACGCCATGCGCTGCTGTCGCCGGCAGGCCCGGCTCAAGCGCCGCCACCTCTTCGGGAGTCAGGACCTCTTGGTGGATGCCAAACGCAGCGCGCATTGCCCGGCCGCCGGCGCCAGCGGCAAAATCGCTCAAGCGGCGATAGAGGTAAAGACAGCCATTGCGGCGCATCTGGTCCTCCAGCCCGGCCTCCCCGACCATGTCTTCCCAGGCTGGAAGGGCGTCGGCCAGCAGTCCGGCGAGCGCCAGTGCATTGGCCCGGGTGGCCGCCGGCAGCGATTGCCGCATGAACCGAACGAGCCATGGCGCCAGCTGCAGCAGCGCCGGCCAGCGCAGCGAAAACGGGCTGTCGGGATCAAGCAGCAGCTTTGGCAATGCCCGCAGCACCGCAGGAGTGCCGACCGGCATGCAGGCATATTCGGCGATCGTTCCGGCATTGCCGAACGACGCGCCTGAGCCCGGCTCGTTCGGATCGATGAGCAGGACTTCGCGGCCGTCCGCGACAAGGCGAAGTGCCGTCGCCAGCCCGACAACTCCGGCGCCGACAATGGCGATTTCGACCGTTTCAGAAGCAGCCACTGTAGATCTTCCCGATTGACCTTGAAATCCAGTACCGATCATGTGGTCTCTTGGTTCGGGGTCACGGTCCAGTCTTGATCCCTGGAATCGAATAGGCCAGATCTTTCCGCCCTCAGGCGACAGGCGTCCAGATCACGTCCTCGATTTTTTGCGCGCCGGTCGCCAGCATCGCCAGCCGGTCGAAGCCGAGTGCGATGCCGCTGGCCGGCGGCATGATGGCAAGGGCTGAGAGAAAATCCTCGTCCAGCGGATAGCGCTCGCCATAGACGCGCTGCTTCTCGTCCATCTCGATAACAAAGCGCCGGCGCTGCTCGTCGGCGTCGGTCAGTTCGCCAAAGCCGTTGGCGAGTTCGACGCCGCAGCAATAGAGCTCGAAACGCTCGGCGAGGCGCGGGTCGCGCTGGCTCGGCCGCGCCAGTGCCGCCTCGGCGACGGGATATTCGCACAGGATGGTCGCGCGCCCCTGCCCGAGGAATGGCTCGACCTTTTCCACCATCACCCGGCTGAACAGATCGGCCCAGCTGTCGTCGGGCGCGGTGCGCAGGCCGGCATGGGTCAAGGCGGCGTGCAGCGCGTCGCGGTCGGTGCTGCCGTCGGCGGCGACCGTGGCCAGCAGGTCGATGCCGGCATGGTGGGCGAAAGCGTCCGCCACCGTCAGTCGTTCCGGCTCGGCAAACGGATCGCAGTCGCGGCCCCGGAAAGAGAAAAGAGTCGCCCCTGTCCTTGTCGCGGCCAGCGCCAGAAAGGCCGCACAATCCAGCATCAGGCTCTCATAGGCCTCGCCCACCCTGTACCATTCGAGCATGGTGAATTCGGGATGATGCAAGGGGCCGCGCTCGCGGTTGCGATAGACCGGACCGAAGCTGAAAATCCTGGTTTCACCGGCGGCGATCAACTTCTTGCAGGCGAATTCCGGCGAGGTGTGGAGATAGAGTGGCGCCCTTGCACCGTCCGGCCCGACCGCTTCCGTGGCGAAAGCCGCCAGATGCGCCTCATTGCCGGGCGAGACCTGCAGCGCCGCCGTTTGCACCTCGACGAAATCATGGGCGGCGAACCAGTCGCGCAGGCCGGCGGCGATGCCATTGCGCAGCATCAGCCGCGGGCGGCGGTCGGCGTGAACGTCAGGCGTCCACCAGGGCGAAGCTTCGGTCATGCGGCTCGGAACATGGTGGAAGGGGGCTGGCGGCGGCGGCCAAGATGCGGTAGGCCCCCATCCAGCGCCGCACTAGCCGGCAAACGCCAGTCAACTCTTCTTGCAGGATTTAAAACCGTGGTGAAAGTCATCGCCAGTTCGCTCCGCAAAGGCAATGTCGTCGACAAGGACGGCAAGCTTTATGTGATCCTCTTTGCCGAAAACATCCACCCAGGCAAGGGCACGCCGGTAACGCAGCTCGACATGCGCCGCATCGGCGACGGGGTGAAGGTTTCGGAACGCTACCGCACCACCGAGCAGGTCGAGCGCGCCTATGTCGAAGAGCGCGAGCACACCTTCCTCTACCGCGACGGCGAAGGCTTTCACTTCATGAACCCGGAAACCTACGACCAGGTGGCGGTGTCGGAAGCCGTGGTCGGCGACATGGCACCTTACCTGCTGGAAGGCATGGCCGTGCAGGTGTCGCAGTTCAACGGCATTGCCATTTCCCTGGTGCTGCCGCAGCGCGCCACCTTCGAAGTGGTGGAAACCGAGCCGACGACCAAGGGACAGACGGCCTCGTCGTCCTACAAGCCGGCCGTGCTGTCCAACGGCGTACGCACCCTGGTGCCCCCCCACATCGCGCCGGGCACCCGCGTGGTGGTGATGACGGCTGATGGGGCTTATGTGGAGCGGGCGAAGGACTGAAGACGAGCGGTGGGGTTACGGGTTTACCGGCCAGCCCTGCGTTTCACCAGGGCTCACCCTTGTCCTCTTCCGCTGTCTCCCCTTGAACGCGGCGCCTCCGCCCGCACAGCGATATTTTTCACGAAGCATGTCGCAAACACCCTGCGCGGTCCGTCCTTTGAGCGAAGAAGGAGAACGCCATGCGAAAACTTATCGTCACCGAATTCATTAGCGTTGATGGTATTGCCGAGGTCGAGAAGCTGCCAAGCGTGACCTGGAACGACGAGATGAACAGGTTCAAGGAGGACGAGCTTGCCGATAGCGGCGCCATGCTTTTGGGGCGCACGACCTATGAGATCTTTGCCGGCTCCTGGCCGACGGAAACCGGAGATTTTGCCGAACGGTTCAACGCGCTGCCGAAATATGTCGCGTCGAACAGCCTGAAGGCGCTCGACTGGAAGCCTGCCGAATTGCTGAAGGGACCGCTGCCGGAAGCGGTCAGGACGCTGAAGCAAGGCAGCGGCGGCAACATCTATGTGCATGGCAGCCTCAGCGTCGCGCAGGAATTGCTGCGCCATGGCCTGGTCGACCGCGTCAGGCTGCTCAGTTATCCCGGCACCGTCGGCCAGGGCAAGCCGCTGTTCCCAGGCGGCGAACCGGTGGCGCTGGAATTGATTTCTGCGATGCCATTCAGCAACGGCGTTGTGGCGCTGGAGTATGCGCCGGTGGCGGCGAAGTCGTAAATCGGTTGGAGCCTTTCAGATCGAATGGGGAAGATGCATCCTCACCCGACCTGCTTGCCCCGTCTCCCCTTGATGGCGGCGCTATTCCTCGCCTCCACCGCCTTCTCCACCTGCCGCTTCAGTTCGTCCTTGATATCCACCGTCTCGTTCATCAGCGCGTCGATCTTCAGGAAATCGAGGACGCGGTATCTCGACACTGCCGGGCGGACCAGGATGTCGGGGCGGCATTGCTTCAGCTTGTTGGCGATGATCGACTGCATCATCAATTGCGTGGCGCCGAACATCAGGTCGACGGAGGTCGGCTGTTTGCGGTCGGCCTCTTCCGGTGCGCCGACGACGTCGACGCCGATGATGATGTCGGCGTCGTTCTCGATCAGGTCGAACGGCACGGGGTTGTAGATGCCGCCGTCGATCAGCAGCCTGCCGTCTCGCATCACCGGACGGAACACGGCGGGAATGGCCGCTGACGCCGCCAGCGCGGAGTGCAGGTCGCCGTCTTCGAAGACGGCCAGCTTGTGACCGAAATAGTCGGTCGCCGTCACCTTCAGCGGGATTTTCAGCTCGGCAAAGGTTTCGGGGATGGCCTCGGGCAGAAAGGCTTTCAGGATGCGCTCGACATTGAACTGGCTGACGCGGATGCCGTTCTGCATGGCTTCGGCTATCGTGCCCGGCCGCGCCCGCCACATGCGGCTGGCCACCTCGGCGCGGCGGCCGAGGATCGAGCGGGCGTAGTCGTGGATGTCCTTGCCGGCCATACCCGATGCCATGCCGGCACCCATGATGGCGCCGATCGACGAGCCGGCTATGGCCACCGGCTTGATGCCGAGCTCGTCCAGCGCCTCGATGACATGGATATGCGCCAGCCCGCGCGCGCCGCCGCCGCCGAAGGCGATGCCGAAGGTGGGGCTCATCCCTTGCCGGCTCCGGCCAGTTTCGGGCCGATGACCATGATGGTCGGCTCGGTGGTCAGCAGCTTTTTCGCCGCGGCCTTGACCTGTTCGAGCGTCACCGCGTTGATGTAGCCGGCGCGGCGCTGCATGTAGTCGATGCCGAGATCGTCGAGCTGCAACTCGACCAATGTCGAGGCGATGGCGCTGGACGAGTCCAGATTGTTGATGGCGTAGGCGCCGATCATGTATTTCTTGGTCGCCGCCAGTTCCGCTTCGGTCGGGCCTTGCTCGGCCAATTGCTTGACCACATCGCGGACGATGCCCAGCGTCTCGGCCGCGCGGTCGGAGCGGGTGCCGGTGCTGACGATCAACGCGCTGGCGTGGTCCTGGTTGATCAGCGAGGAGTTGACGCTGTAGGCCAGTCCGCGCTTTTCGCGCACTTCCTGGAACAGGCGCGAGGTGAAGGTGCCGCCGCCGAGGATCTCGTTCATCAGCACGGCGGGGAAGAAATCCGCCGCCTTGCGCTTCACGCCGGGAAAGGCGAGCTGCAGGGAGGTCTGCGGCAGGTCGTAGTCGACCTCGATATGCTGCGCCAGCTTCGGGTCGATATCGGCCACAGGCCTCAGCGCCTGGTTCTGCGGCAGGTCGCCGAACACCATGTCGAGCTTCTTCTTCAGCGTCTCCGCGTCGATGGCGCCGACTACGGCGACATGCAGGCCGCCGCGCGCGAACACCGCTTTGTGCAGGGCTTTCAGATCATCGGACGTGATGGCGGCGATGCTTTCCTTGGTGCCCTGATCGGAGCGGGAATAGGGATGGTCGCCATAGAGGGCGCGCGCCCATTTGTTCTGCGCCACCGTGTCCGGGTCGTTTTCGCCGGCGATGATGCCGGACAGGATCTGGGAACGGATGCGGTCGATCGGCAACTGGTCGAAGCGCGGCTCGTTGACCGCCAGCCGCAGCAGGTCGAAGGCCTGGTCGCGCTGCTCGGCCAGCATGCGCATCGAGCCGTAGATGCCGTCGCGGCTCTCGTCGAAGCTCATCTCGGCGCCGGCATCGTCGAGCTTGATCTGGAAGTCTTCACTATCGAGCGGGCCGGCGCCTTCGTCGAACAGGCCGGTCATTAGATTGGCCAGCCCTTCCTTGCCGACAGGATCCTGCGTCGAGCCGCCGCCAAAGACGAAGCGGATGGCGACGACCGGCACGGAATAATCCTCGACCAACCAGGCGGTGATGCCCTTTGGCGAGGTGACGGACTGGATCTCCATGGCCCGCGCGGTGAGCGCCGGCAGGATGAGGAAGAGGATGGAGAGGAAAAGGGTGGTGAGTGCGGCGAGCGCCCTTCCTTCTCCCCTTGTGGGAGAAGGTGGATCGGCGCGCAGCGCCGAGACGGTTGAGGGGTGGGTGACGGAGCGCCGTCGGCGCCAAGCTGGAACACCCCTCATCCGACCTCGCTTCGCTCGGCCACCTTCTCCCACAAGGGGAGAAGGGAGAGAGCGGCGGTGCTGGTTCGTCATCATCAATTCCCCGCCTGTTGCTGCGGCAAGAGATAGCCGGTCGTCGACCGGGCGAGCACCAGATAGCGCGCGGCGACCGCCTTGACCTCGTCTGCGGTGACCTTGCGGATGCGGTCCGTCCATTGCTGGACGTCCTGCACATTGCCGCCGGTGGCCAGCGTCGAACCGTAGATGTTGGCCATGGAATCCTGCTTGTCGCGGGCAAAGATCATCGACCTGACATAGCGGTCCTTGGCCTTTTCCAGTTCCGATGGCGTCACGCCATCCTTGACGATGCGCACCACCTCCGCATCGACTGCCGCTTCGACGTCGGAAATCCTGGCATCGCCGCGCGGCGCGCCGTAGACGGTGAAGTTGGTGTCGTCGAGCATGGTGCCCTGGAAAAAGGCGCCGGCGCTGGATGCGATACCTTGCTGGACGACAAGCGCCTGGTAGAGCCGGCTGCGATTGCCGCCGCCGAGGATCTCCGCCAAGAGGTCGAGCGCTTCCGCCTCGCCCGGCTTTCCCGAATGATAGGACGGCACCACCCATTGCGTGGAAAAGCTCGGCACGCTCACGCGGGCATCGGAGAGCGTGACCGTGCGCTTGGTGTTCTGCTCCGGCTCGACCGGGCGGATGCGGGGCGGCAGATCGGGGCCGCGCGCCACCTTGCCATAGGTCTTTTCGGCCAGCGCCCGCACCGTGTCCGGTTCGACATCGCCGGCGACGATCAGCACGGCGTTATTGGGCCGGTAGTATTTGTCGTAGAAGGCGGTGGCGTCGACGCGGTTCAGCTGCTGCATCTCCTGCATCCAGCCGATGACCGGAATGCGATAGGGCTGGTTCTGCCACAGCGTCGCATCGACCTCCTCGTCCAGCACAGCCTCGGGGCTGTTGTCGATACGCGAGCGGCGCTCCTCGAGGATGACGTCGCGCTCGGTCTTGATGACATCGTCGGTGAGGATGAGGTTGCGCATGCGGTCAGCCTCGAAGCTCATCATCAGCTCGAGCGCCGACGGCGCCACCGTCTCGTGGAAAGCGGTGTAGTCATAGGAGGTGAAGGCGTTGTTGGAGCCGCCGATATCGGAGACGGCGCGGTCGAACTCGCCGGCCGCATGGTTGGTCGTTGCCTTGAACATCAGATGTTCGAAGAAATGCGCGATGCCGGATTTGCCGGGCGGCTCGTCGGCGCTGCCGATCTTGTACCAGACCATGTGGGTGACGATCGGCGCACGGTGGTCGGGAATGACGACCACCTCCATGCCGTTGTCGAGCAGGAAATCCGTGACCTTGAACTCGGCCGGAACCGTGTTGGGCAAGACGGGGCTCTCGGCCAGCACTGGGCTGGTCACGACAAAAGCCAAGGAGGTCGCCAACAGCGTTCCCCGCAGCCATTCAATCCTGGATGTCATCAACGGCTCCGGTTCTGTCGACAGACGATAGGCAAGGTGCTGGCGACAAGCAAAGTGATTTGTTGATCATGTTGCCGGCAAAGGCGGCGGCAAAGAGGCCGGCCCATGGATGCCGGCCAAGGATACGAGGCGTATCAGGACGCCTCGATGAAGCGGATGACGGTCTCGCCATAGTTGCGTTCGTCCAGCACCGAAAAGCCGGGGCCTGGCTCGAAGGACGCCACCGCGGCCTCTTCGACCACGCACAGCGCGCCGGGGCGAAGCCAGCCGCCGGCTTTGGCCGACTGCAAGGCGCGCTCGCCAAGGCCCTTGCCATAGGGCGGGTCGGCGAAGACAAGGCCGAACGGCGCCAGCGTGCCGGCCTCGCCGAGGCCGGTGGCATCGCGGCGGAAGATCTTGGTGCGGCCGGTGAGCCCGAAGGCCTCGACATTGTCGCGGATCAGGCCACGGCCTTCCGCCGATTCCTCGATGAAGACACCGTAGGAGGCACCGCGCGACAGCGCTTCGAGTCCCAGCGCGCCGGTGCCGGCGAACAGGTCGAGCACGCGTGCCCCGTCCAATTGCTCGGCAAAGCGATGCGCCAGCACGTTGAAGACCGCCTCGCGGGTACGATCGGTCGTCGGACGGATGGCGCTCGAGCGCGGCGTCGCCAACGGACGCCCGCGAAACTCACCACCGACGATTCTCATCTCGCTTTGGGGCCTCGGGGACCGTTGCGCGGACGCTCACCGCCGCCAGCCCCGCCCGGACGTTCGCCGCGCGGCTTGCCGAATGGCTTTGCACCGGCCGGTTTGCCATAGGTCGGTTTGAACGAGGCCTTGCGCGCCTTGGCGTCAGCCGCCTTGGCGGCGTCAGCTTCGGCCCTGCCCTTGCCGATCGGTCGCGCGCCTGGCGCCATCCAGACATTGGCCTTGCGCTGGCCGGGCGGCTCGATCGGCCGCTGCTCGCGCTCGGACTTTTTGCCACCGCCCGGCTTGCCACCAAAAGCACCACGCGGCTTGTCGCCGAAGCCACCGCGCGGTTTGTCGCCGAAATTGCCGCGCGGCTTGTCGCCAAAGCTGCGTTCGGGACGCGGGGCGCGTTCGCCAAAACTCTTCTCAGCGTTTCTGTCGGGGCTTGTCGACAGTTTGCCCAGAGCCTCATCGCGGCTGCCTTCGCGGCGCTTGCGGTTCTTGATCAACCCGCCCTCGCCGATCGGGCGGCGCTCGCCATCGCGGGTGAATTTCGGCCGTTCCGGCTCCGGCTCGCGAACTTCGGTGCGCCGCACCGGCTTGTTGGAAAACGGCTTGGTGACATCGGCGTCGAAATTGGCGCCGGATTCCTCGACCAGGCGCTCACCAAGCTGGTCGCGCAACACCCTGCCCTTGATCTCCAGCACATGGCCCTCGGCGAGGTCATCGAGTTGGAACGGCCCATAGGAGATACGGATCAGCCGCGTCACGTCGAGGCCGAGCGAACCCAGGATGTTCCTGACTTCGCGGTTCTTGCCCTCGCGCAGGCCGATCGTCAGCCAGGCATTGGTGCCTTGCTCGCGATCGAGCGTCGCTTCGATGGCGCCGTAAAAGACGCCGTCGACGGCAATGCCTTCACGCAGGCCGGCAAGCGCGCTTTCCTCGACCTTGCCGTGGACGCGCACGCGGTAGCGGCGCAGCCAGCCGGTGGCCGGCAGTTCGAGCACGCGCGACAGGCCGCCATCATTGGTGAGCAGCAGCAGGCCTTCGGTGTTGATGTCGAGCCGGCCGATGGTCATCAGCCGCGGCAATTCAGCCGGCAGCACGTCGAAGACGGTCTTGCGGCCCTCGGGATCGCGGTTGGTGGTGACGACGCCGGCCGGCTTGTGGAACAGGAACAGCCTTGTGCGCTCGATCGGCGGGATTTCCATACCGTCGAGATGGATGATGTCATCAGGCATCACGTTGAAGGCCGGTGAAGTGAGGGCGCGGCCATTGACCTTGACGCGGCCGGCGGCAATCAGCTCCTCGGCATCGCGGCGCGAGGCGAGGCCGGCGCGGGCCAGCCGCTTGGCGATGCGCTCGCCTGCCTCTTCCGCAGCCTCGGCGGGACGCGGGCGTGGCTTGAAGCCGCCGCCTGACGCGCCTTGCGGCCGATCGTTGAAATCCCGCTTCGGGCGATCGCCGAAGTCACGCTTGGGGCGGTCGGCGAAGTCACGCTTTGGGCGATCGACGGCGTCACGCGGGGCGCGGTCACTGAAATCGCGCTTGGGACGGTCGAAGCGCTTTTCGCCGCCCGCTGCCGCCGCAGCCGGCCGGTCGCCCCGCGGTGCATAGGGTTTGCGTGGCCCTTCGCGCTTCTCGTAGGGCTTGCGCTCGCCTTCAGCGGCCACCGGGCGGTCGCCGCGCGGTGCGTAGGGCTTGCGCGGTCCTTCGCGCTTTTCATAAGGCTTGCGCTCGCCTTCGGCGGCCATTGGGCGATCGCCGCGCGGTGCGTAGGGCTTGCGCGGTCCTTCGCGCTTTTCATAGGGCTTGCGCTCGCCTTCGGCGGCCATTGGGCGATCGCCGCGCGGTGCATAGGGCTTGCGCGGCCCCTCGCGTTTCTCAAAAGGCTTGCCTTCGGGACGCGGGCCTTTGCTGAAAGGCTTGTCGCCGCCCTTGAAATCGCGCTTCGGCCGCTCGCCATCGGCAGCCATCGGCCGGTCGCCACGCGGTGCGTAAGGTTTCTTGGCGCCAAAGGACGGTTTGCCGCCCTTGCCCGCGGCGCCATCGCGGCTGCGCGGTCCCGCGGCTTTCGGCCCACTCTTGGCCGGACCCTTCCTGGGTCGGAATTTCTTGTCGTTGTCGTCCATGTGGCCTTTATCCGTTTGCGCTGCTACAGCGTGGCGCATCCTTTCGGGCGCGCAACGAACGCTGTAGCACTTTTGATGTGGCGCATGATCATTTTCGAAAACCGAGTCCCGATTTTCGAGGTCATGCGCTCCATAACAGGATCACCGTCAGGTGGCGAGGAGATAATCGGAGTGGAAATCGCGTGAAGCGGCCCGATTTCATGGCGCTGGCGCTGAAGGAGGCCGAAGCTGCCGCCTTGCGAGGCGAAGTGCCGGTCGGCGCCGTCATCGCCAATGGCGCTGGTGTTGTCGCCAGCGCCGGCAACCGCACACGGGAACTTGCCGACCCGACCGCGCATGCCGAGATGCTGGTCATCCGCGAAGCCTGCCGCAAACTGTCGGCCGAGCGGCTGACCGGGCATGATCTGTATGTGACGCTGGAGCCTTGCGCCATGTGCGCCGGCGCCATTTCCTTCGCCCGGCTGCGCCGGCTCTATTTCGGCGCCGCCGACAACAAGGGCGGTGCGGTGGTCAACGGCGTGCGTTTTTTCGCCTCGCCGACCTGCCACCACGCGCCCGACATCTATCCGGGCATGGGCGAGACCGAAGCAGGCCTGCTGCTTAAAGGATTTTTTCGGGAGCGGCGCGGCTGAAGCGGGCGCTACGCCCGGCGACACAATTCGGTGTTCTTACAGCCAATCGAACCAGCCGCTGCCCTTCTTGCCTTCCGCCTCTTTCTTGAGACGGCGTTCCTTCTTGTACTCGTCCTCGCCAAGCTCGTTCTGCGGCGCGGTGCCGGCCGCGACACGATACTGCACTGGAGGCTCGCTCAGATATTTGCGGGTGTTCGGATCGCCCTGCTTGCTGTCGGCGAGGCGACGCTGGATCTCGGCGGCACGGCCCTTGTCGGAATCGGCCGGTGTCCATGCCGGCGGGTGGCTCGAGCCTGACTCCGCCATCGCCCTTTTCACCGAGGCCGGATCGGTTTGCACGTCGTCGACGATCTCCGACTGATAGGCCGGGTCGTTCTGATGGGCGGTGGCATCGGCGCGCAAGCGGGCGCGGCGCTGCTCGGGCGATTCGGGCCATTCGGCGCTCGCCGTCTCGATGCTGTCCTGCGGGGCCGGCAGCGCTTCCTTCTGGCCGGGCGCCGGCTTTACAAGCGTCGGACGCGGCTTGTAGTCGATCTGTTCCTTGCGCTTCGGCGCAAATGAAAAGGCGCCTGAAATATCGCCGGCCAGCTGTTCGCCGGCGGTCTTGTCGGTGCCGTAGGTCGGAGAGCCCATGCAGCCGGACAAAGCGAGGCCCGACGCGACAAGCGGCGCCAGCAGCGCCAGGCGCGCATTATATCTCTCGGTCATGCCAAAAAGTCCCACTCTAGACAGCCTCTCGATTGCCACCAGCCTTCTGGCCGGTCCCCATCGTCCAAGCACTTGCGACGGAAATCCGGCGACAATTTGTCTTCCGGAGTTTCGCGTGTTTACCTCAACCACTCGTTAAGGGCAACGCGCGGGCGGTTTTCACCCGCCCGGCGTGGCATTTGTGCACCGATCAAGCTGGCCGGCCTGTCAAAGCCGGCCAAGCGCCTTCAATTCATGCAGCACCGCCGCATCCCTGGCCGAAACATCCGGGAATTCCGGATCCTGGCCGATATCGGCGGTGTAGCGCCATGAGCGTGCGCATTTTAACAGGCCGCGATCCTCGGCCTTCTCGACCACCACGGCGACACCCCTGACGTCGTCGATCGCGAAGGCACCAGCCGGTGCCTCGCCATGAGCGATGACCAGATCGCTGGTGATCGCCATCTCGGCCATGTCGACATCTGAAATCGCCGCTTCGAGCGCTGCATCGTTGATGGTGACGACCGGCACCGCTTCCAGCGACGATCCGATCACCTTCTGGGCCCGCGCGATCTCCAGCGCGCCGGTGACGACGCGCCGCACCTGCCGCACCTGGCGCCACTTTTCCGCCAACGCCTCGTTCTGCCAGTCCGCCGGGATTTGCGGGAACTGGTCGAGATGCACCGAGACCGCGTCGGGATGACGATCGAGCCAGGCCTCCTCCATGGTGAAGGGCAGCATCGGCGCCAGCCATTTCACCAGGCAATCGAAGAGATGGCGCACCACCTGCACAGAAGCCTTGCGCTTCAGGCTCGAGGGCGCGTCGCAGTAGAGCGCGTCCTTGCGGATGTCGAAATAGAACGCGGACAGCTCGACCACCATAAAATCGAGCAGCATGCGGGTGATGCGCTTGAATTCGAAGGCGTCGTAACCCGAGCGCACGACCTCATCGAGCTCGGCCAGCCGGTGCAGCATCAACCGCTCCAGTTCCGGCATCTTCTCCAGCGGCACCTCTTCGCCATCGTCATGGGCGAGCGTGCCGAGCATCCAGCGGATGGTGTTGCGCAGCTTGCGGTAGGCATCGATGTTGGTCTGCAGCACGTTCTTGCCGAGCCGCTGGTCCTCCCAGTAGTCGGTCGTCACCACCCACAGACGCAGGATATCGGCGCCCGACTGCTTGATGACGTCCTGCGGCACCACGGTGTTGCCGAGCGACTTCGACATCTTGCGGCCATCCTCGTCCATGGTGAAACCATGGGTGACGACAGTATCGTAAGGCGCCCTGCCCCTGGTGCCGCAGCTTTCCAGCAGCGAGGAATGGAACCAGCCGCGATGCTGGTCGGAGCCTTCGAGATAGACGTCGGCCGGCCATTTCAGGTCAGGGCGATCCTCCAGCGTGAAGGCATGCGTCGAGCCCGAATCGAACCAGACGTCGAGGATGTCCATCACCTGCTTCCATTTGGAGGCATCGTGATTGCCAAGGAAACGCTCCTTGGCGCCAGCGGCGAACCAGGCGTCGGCGCCCTCCTTCTCGAAGGCGTCCATGATGCGCTGGTTGACCGCTTCGTCCTTCAGCACATTGCCGTCGACATCGGCGAAGACGGCGATCGGCACGCCCCAGGCGCGCTGGCGCGACAGCACCCAGTCCGGGCGCTCCTCGATCATGGCGCGGATGCGGTTCTGGCCGGCGGCGGGCACGAAACGGGTGTCGTCGATGGCCTTGAGCGCCCGGCTGCGCAGCGTCGAGCCGTCGCCGAGGTCCTTGTCCATATAAACGAACCATTGCGGCGTGTTGCGGAAGATGATCGGTTTTTTGGACCGCCACGAATGCGGATAGCTGTGCTTCAGCCGGCCACGCGCGAACAGCGCGTTGCGCTTGATCAGCTCGTCGATGACGGCCTGGTTGGCGTTGCCCTTCTTGCCGTTGTCGTCGATGACGCGCGCCGGTCCACCCTCGCGGTCCGGTCCGAAACCCGGCGCGTCCTTGGTGAAGAAGCCGCCATCGTCAACGGTGAACGGGATGGCGGGATCGATGCCGCGTGCGCGCAGATCCACCGCCGCGTCCATCCAGGCGTCAAAGTCCTCGCGGCCGTGTCCGGGCGCGGTGTGGACGAAGCCGGTGCCGGCATCGTCGGTGACATGGTCACCGGCGAGCATCGGAACGGCAAATTCGTAGCCGCCGCCCAAGCCCTTGAGCGGATGTGAAAGCGTAAGGCTTCCAAGCTCTTGCGCCGAAACGCTGCGGAGACGATTCAAGGTGACCTTGGCCTTGGCCGAGGAGTCTTCGGCCAGTGCGTCGGCAAAGATCAGCTTTTCGCCCGGCTGCGGGCCGAACGCGTTCTCGGCTGCCGTGACCTCGTAGAGGCCATAATTTATACGCGGCGAATAGTTGACGGCGCGGTTGCCTGGGATCGTCCACGGCGTCGTCGTCCAGATGACGACGTGGGCCTGCAGCAGATCGAGGGCGCCCTCCGTCAGCTTGGTCTGGCCATCGTCAATGGGGCGGACAAGGCTGGCGACCGGAAACTTCACCCAGATCGTGTCGCTCTCATAGTCGTGGTATTCGATCTCAGCCTCGGCCAGCGCCGTGCGCTCGACCACGCTCCACATCACCGGCTTGGAGCCGCGATAGAGCTGGCCCGACATGGCGAACTTCAACAGCTCGCCGGCGATGCGCGACTCGGCATGGAAAGCCATCGTCGTATAGGGGTTCTTGAAGTCGCCGATGACGCCGAGGCGCTGGAATTCGGCCCCCTGCACCGTGATCCAACCCGCGGCGAATTCGCGGCATTCCTTGCGGAATTCGTTGACCGGCACCTCGTCCTTGTTCTTGCCCTTGGCGCGGTACTGCTCCTCGATCTTCCATTCGATCGGCAGGCCGTGACAGTCCCAGCCGGGCACATAGTTCGAGTCGTAACCGCGCATCTGGAACGAGCGGGTGATGACGTCCTTGAGGATCTTGTTCAGCGCATGGCCGATATGGATGTTGCCATTGGCGTAGGGCGGGCCGTCATGCAGCACGTATTTCGTGCGGCCGGCAGCGCTCTCGCGCAGCTTGCGGTAGAGATCCATGTCCTGCCAGCGCTTGACCAGCAGCGGCTCCTTCTCCGGCAAGCCGGCGCGCATCGGGAAGTCCGTCTGCGGCAAATAAAGCGTCTTGGAATAGTCGATCGTTTCAGTTGTGTCGGTCATTGGTCTGCCATGTGCATTGCCCGGCGGGCGTACAAGCTCGGGCGTGAACTATCATGTTATGAAAAAAGCGCGAGGGGCGCGCAGAAACTCCCGGCGGCTCCGGCGGCGCTCAGGCCACCCGGAACACCGGGCCTGTAATTCGTATCGCGATCGCGAAAAGGCGCGAAAAGCTGGTCATGGCTGGGCTTTTAGCCGAAGCCACGGCAGGAATAAAGCGTCTCTCGTTCGATTCACCTACATCGTGAAATCGAAGCGGTAGGTGGTCGACACGCCGACCGTGAACTGGTTGCGGTCGCCACGCTCCTTGACCAGGCTGGAATCGGCCGCCGGTCCCATCAGGCGCGAATATTCGCCAAACAGGCTGGCGGTCATCGGCTCGGTCACCTTCCAGGTTATGGCGCCGCCAAGGCCGGTCGATTTCAGCCCGCCACCGGGATGGTATTCGCTCAGGCCGGAGGCCACCGCTTCCTGCGCGTTGACGCCATAATAGGCGTCGAAATAGTTGCCAGAGGCGAAGGAAACACGCGGTCCTCCCGAAATCCTGACGGTCGGCGTCACGTCGTAAAAGGCATCGGCGGCGATGTCGGCGACAAAGCCGTTGTGGGCGCGAATGCCGTGGCGCAGCTCGGCGCGGGCGCGCAGCCAGTCCGTCGGATAGAATTCGAAGAAGCCGCCGACTTCGCCGCCCCAGCGCACCGGATCGAGGCCCTTCAGTTCATCGGCGTTGTCGTCGTCGCGGGAAAACAGGAACTTGCCGGTCAGGCCGGCGCGGACACCGCCATCGTCGACCAGCGCCAACGAGATGTTGTCGTTGCGCGAGACAAAGCGTGCCGCCGGTCCGGCCTTGCCCAATGAGATGATGGGTTGGGCGCTCAGCATGTATTTCCTGCCGCCCTCGAAATTGGGCGCGACCAGGCCGGTGGCGCCAACGGTCAGATACCAGTCGCCGGACAGCCAGCTGCCCTCGCCCGCATTGGCGGCGCCCGCCCCGCCCAGCACCGCAGCGGCCAACACCAGAGAGATTCTTCCGACCGGACTCATGGCCACTCCACTAACACGACACACACGATTACCAATGACAGCTTTGACGGCCGTTTGGTAAAATTTGATTTAAACCCGAGACATACGCTCGCGCTTTGCCGCGATGCCGCTGCCGGTCATCGACTGGACGTTGGCCCGCGCCCGGATTACCTTCCATCCGCAGTATTCCGCAGCCCTCGATGGAGACCGCGACAATGACCCTGCATGGCGACGCCCTGAAAATCGCGATCGAACAGACACGGACAAAATGGGGATGGTTTGTCGCGCTCGGTGTGCTGCTGCTCATCTTCGGCGGCATTGCCTTCGCCAACCTGTTCGTCGCCACGGTGGCTTCCGTCTACGTCGTGGGATGGCTGATGCTGATGGCGGGCATCATCGAGATCGTGCACGCGTTCGGCGTCAAGACCTGGAGCCGCTTCTTCTACTGGCTGCTCAGCGGACTGCTGTACGCCGTTGCCGGCTTCTTCGCTTTCGGCAATCCGTTGCTTGCCTCGGCGGTGCTGACATTCCTGCTGGCGATTGCGCTGGTCGCGTCAGGGGTGCTCAGGGCCTGGGTCGGCTACAGCCATCGGCCGGAACGCGGCTGGGGCTGGATCGTCGCTGCCGGTGTCATCACCGCGCTTGCGGGCCTGATCATCGCCATGGGCTGGCCGGTCAACAGCCTGTGGGTGCTCGGTCTGTTCCTGGCGATCGATCTGATCTTCCAGGGCTGGACCTTCATCGCCGTCGGCCTGGCACTGAAGAAGTAGCTTAAAATGCCATCGCAGCGTCGAGGTCGGAGAGCGGCCTGACGCCGGCAAGCAGCGCGCGTGCCTCGGCTTCATCGCGCTTCATCTGCGCGACCAGCGCGTCGAGCCCCTCGAACTTCACCTCCGGACGCAGGAAACCGAAGAAGGAAACCTGACAAACCTCGCCATAGAGGTCGCCGGAGAAATCGAAGACAAAGGTTTCCAGCAGCGGCGCGCCGTTGTCGTCGACTGTCGGGCGTCGGCCAAAGCTGGCGACGCCGTCGTGAAGCGTGCCGTCGGCGCGGCGGAAGCGGACGGCATAGATGCCCTCCCTGAGTGCGGCTTCAGCCGACAGCCTCATATTCGCGGTTGGAAAGCCAAGGGTGCGGCCAAGCTGCTGTCCGCCGACCACCTCGCTTTCGACGGTGAACCGGTAGCCGAGCAGACCGGCGGCTTCAGCCACCTCACCCTCGCCCAGCAATACGCGGATGCGGCTGGACGACACCACCTCGGCGCCCTCGTCCCGGAACGCGTCGACGAGCGTGACGCCGAAGCCGTGACGCTCGCCGGCCGCCATCAGGTAGGCCGGGCCGCCCTGACGATCCTTGCCGAAATGGAAGTCGAACCCGGTCACGGCGTGAGTAATGCCGAGGTTCGTCTCCAGCACATCCGTCACGAACGCTTCCGCCGACAGCGAGGCGAAGTCGCGCGTGAACGGCTGCTCGACGAGCGCGGCAAAGCCCAGCAGCGACAGCAGCCGCGCCTTCATAGGCGGCGGCGTCAGCACGAACAACGGGATATCAGGCCTGAAGATCTTACGCGGATGCGGTTCGAATGTCAGCACCAGGGCCGGCACGCCGCGCCGTCCTGCCTCCGCCGAGGCTCGCTCGAGCACCGCCTGATGGCCGCGATGGACGCCATCGAAATTGCCGATCGCCACGACGCCGCCGCGCAGGTCGGCGGGAAGCGGCGCGGTTGCCAGGATGCGCTGGAAGGCTGCCATCGTCACCTACCGAAGTCTGGGAATGACGGCCACCGGACCATAGCCATGCTTTTCCAGGAAGGCCGCCAATCTTGCCGGATCCGGTTGCAGGGCATCGCCATAGTCGCGGGCATGGATACCGCCGGAGACATAAAGAACATCGAAGCCATTGTCGGCGGCGCCCTTCACATCGGTCATCATGCCGTCGCCGATGGCCAGCACCTGGCCGCGCTCGACCGGCTGGCCAAGAATCTCGGCAACCTCCTTCATCGCGAGATTGTAGATCGGCGCGTAAGGTTTTCCAGCGATCAATGTGCGGCCGCCGAGCTGGGCATAGTCACGCGCCAGCGCGCCGGCACACCAGATGATGCGTTCGCCACGTTCGACCACGATGTCGGGATTTGCGCAGATGAAAGGCAGGTTCCTGGCGCGCAGCCGCCGCAGGAGCTCCGCGTAATCCTCGGGCTTCTCGACCTCGTCGTCGAACAGGCCGGTACAGACGACGCCGGACGCCTCGAACTCCTCGACAAGCTCGACGTCGAGACCTTCATAGAGGGTGAAGTCGCGGTCGGCGCCGATATGGAAAATCTTGCGCGGCCCTTCGGCGATCAGATCCCGGGTCACGTCGCCTGAGGTAACCACCCGGTCGTAGGCTGACGGTGGAACACCGATCGCGTTCATCTGCGCCACTACATCGGCACTTCTGCGCGGCGAATTGGTGATCAGGACGACGGGGATTTTCGCCTCTCGAGCCCTTGCCAATGCGGAGGCTGCCACAGGGAAATGCGTTTCGCCATTATGGACCACCCCCCAGACGTCGCACAGGATTGCCGAATAGGCCTTCGACACGTCTTCGAGCGAGCCGATGATTTCAGGCGAATCCGCCATGCCGTTTCCTTCAGTCATGATCGTTGCGACCGCCACGACAGACGGTTCGCCGCAGCCGGTTCGGATTAGCCGAACCATTCCGGCCTGTCACCAGCTTTCGCCAGGCACGATTGGTTAGCGGTTGGTGAAGCGCTGCCCCGGCAATAGAGCGATTTGCCAAACCCGGCCTTCAGCGTTTTGTGGAAAGCTGGCGTCGATCGAGAATCCGCCGGCGGGGGCCGCTCCAAGACATGCATGGACTTTGGCGTCAGTTCTGCCGCGACCAACGCGGCAACTATGCTCTCATGACGGTCGTCGCGATGGTTCCGCTGATGGGCGCCCTGGCAATGGCCGTCGACTTCACCGAGATGAGCCGCGAAAAACAGGCGGTTTCGAACGCGCTCGATGCCGCAAACTTCGCCACGGCGCGCCGGCTGACGGAGGGTGCCACCGACGACCAGTTGCGGGCCTATGCGCTCGACTTCTTCAATGCCAACCTCAACAAGATCAATCCCGCCAATACGACGCTCACCGTCACCTTGCCAAGCAACACCACCGGCGGCGGCTTGCTCAAGATGACCGCGCGGCTTGACTATAAGCCCTATTTCTATCCGGTCTTCGGCCAGCTCGTCGGCAAATCCGAAACCGACGCCAACCAGAGGATCAGCTTCAACATCACCTCGGAAGTGCGGCTGAAGAACACTCTTGAAGTCGCCCTGGTACTCGACAATTCCGGGTCGATGACCAAGACCGGAACGGGCTCGGGGCAAACGCGCATCGACCTTCTCAAGACCGCGGCAAAACAGCTGGTCGACACGCTGGCCCAGCAGGCGGCAATGATCAAGCAGGTCGACAGGCCGGTGCAGTTCGGCCTCGTGCCGTTTGCCGCCTCGGTCAATGTCGGGCCCGGCAACGGCAATGCGCCCTGGATGGATACCGAAGGCCTGTCGCCGGTATCGAACGAGAATTTCGACTGGTCGACGCTGAACGCAGCCGACAAATACGCCCAGCAGACCAACGGCATCTGGTACAAGCGCGGCACCGGATGGGGAACCGACGAAGGCCAGATGCTGACCCGGTTTTCGCTCTATCGCGACATGAAGGTCGTCACCAACCATGAGCGTGTCGTCAACAGCAAGCGCGTGGTGTGCGACGAATACAACCCGAACAACACCTGCAAACGCGACCACGACGAATACGACTACATCGACACCTATGGCCCGTTCGCCAGTTGGCAGGGCTGCGTCGAGGCCAGGCCTTATCCCTACAATGTCAACGACGCGGCGCCTTCCGGCGGCTCGGCGAACACCGGCATAGGGGTCGGCGATCCGGCGACGATGTTTGTGCCGATGTTCGCCCCGGACGAACCCGGCAACCATTGGAGGCTCACCCAGGATCCCGACGAGGCCGCGCCGACGACCTATGGCGCCATCAACAGCTGGTGGAATGACGACCCGACGAGCAGCACCGGCCAATCCCGGCTGCGCAACATGTCCAAATATTTCCAACCGAGGCCGATCAATGCGCCGGCGCTGGCCGCCGGCAACGGGCCGAACTACAGCTGCTCCACCAACCCGATCACGCCGCTGACCGATGTCAGCGTTACCACTGGGCTTACCGCGATCAAGGCCGCGATCGACCTGATGAAGCCCGATGGCGGCACCAATGTTCCCGAAGGCATGGCCTGGGGTTGGCGGGTGGTTTCGAGCGGCGAGCCGTTCACGCAAGGCCGCCCGGAAACCGAGAGAGGCAACGACAAGGTCGTCATCGTGCTGACCGACGGCGCCAATACCTACTACACGCCGTCCTCGCTCAGCCATTCCGACCCCGCCGATTCGAAATCGACCTATGCGTCCTTCGGCTATCTCAACCCAGGCTACAACGGCACTTCGGTGGGCCGCCTGTTCATGGGCACATCGAGCGCCATTGGCCAGTTCGACTATTCGAACGGCAACTACACCAACGCGCTCAACGAGCAGATGGCGACGCTTTGCAACAACGCCAAGGCAGCCAATATCATGGTGATGACGGTGGCGCTCGACCTGTCGACGACCAAAACCGCCGATCAGCAGGCGATCGAGGCGCTGAGATCCTGCTCGTCGAACTCGCGCTTCCGCAAGGATCCAACGGACGCGAGCAAGCCGGCAAAACTGTTCTGGAATGCCACCGGCGCCAGCTTGTCGAACGATTTCAAGGAAATCGGCAACGAATTGTCGAACCTGCGCATCGTCGGCTGATCCTCAGGCTTCGGGGGCTGGCTGGAACAACGGCTGGCGCCGCCATGCACTTGCGCGCGCCTCCCGGGACAGGCACATCTTGGCCGCCTGCCGGATCGCGCGTCCATTCGCGGCGCGCTGGGGAAGAACAGATGCCCGAAACAGCCAATCATCTCGCCTTCGCGCTGGTCTGCCTCGGCATGGTGCTGACGCCTGGCCCCAACATGATCTATTTGATCTCGCGTTCCCTGTCGCAGGGGCCGAAGGCGGGGCTCATCTCGCTTGGCGGCGTGGCGCTCGGCTTTGTCTTCTATGTACTGGCGGCGGCATTCGGCATCACCGCGCTGCTGCTCGCAGTGCCCTACGCCTATGATGCGCTGCGCTTTGCCGGCGTGCTCTATCTCCTGTGGCTGGCCTGGCAGGCGGTGAAGCCGGGCGGACGCTCGCCATTCGAAGTGCGCGAATTGCCGAGGGACCGGCCGCGCAAGCTTTTCGCCATGGGCCTGATGACCAATCTGCTCAATCCGAAGGTGGCCGTGCTCTATCTGTCGCTGTTGCCGCAGTTCATCAGCCCTGGCAAGGGTCACGTCCTGTCGCAGCTCCTGGTGCTCGGCGCGACACAGATCTCGATCAGCCTCAGCGTCAATGCCGTCATCGCGGTGACGGCCGGTTCAATCGCCACCTTCCTCGCCGGACGGCCCTTGTGGCTGGTCATCCAGCGCTGGATGATGGGAACCGTGCTGGCGGCTCTCGCGCTGAAGATGGCGACCGACGCGCAGCGCTGAGAGCTAGCCTACATCGGTCGCCTTATCTGCTGTGCCCGCTCCGGCTCGACCACCTTGCGGTAGAGATGCCAGGTGGCATGGCCGAGCACCGGCATGACGACGGCGAGCCCGGCAAACAGCGGGATCGAACCGATCACCAGAAGCACGGCGACCAGCAAGCCCCACAGCGCCATTTGCAGCGGGTTGGCCATCACCGCCCGGGCCGAGGTCTCGATGGCTGAGACGGCGCCGACGTCGCGGTCGAGCAGCAGCGGGAAGGCAACCACAGTGGTGGCCAGCACGATTACGGCAAAGACTAAGCCCGCGGCATTACCGGCAAGGATCAGCGTCCAGCCCTTACTGGTGGTCAGCACGTCGCGGATGAAGCCGCCGATCGAGGCCGGCGGCTGGTCTCCGAACAGGCCAGTGTAGATCGATTGCGCGGTGTAGAGCCACAACAGGAACAGCGCCACCAGCATGACGCCAATGACGGCGATCGACGGGATCGCGGACGAGCGCCGGACATCAAACGCGTGCCGCCAGGAGGTGTTCATGCCGAGCTCGCGCCGGCGGCTGATCTCGTAAAGGCCGAGCGCCGCAAACGGCCCGACCAGCGCGAAACCCGACATCAGGGGATAGATGAGCTGGATGGCATTGGCGCCGGACGTCCACTGCGTCAGGATCAGGCCGACGATGGGATAGATCAGGCACAGGAACACGTAGTGCGATGGTTTTGCCCAGAAATCCTCGAACCCGAGACGCAACGCATCCCAAAGGTCCGACGTGGTGATGCGGCGCACCGCCGGCTGCACATGCATTCCACGTGCGTCCGCCATGACATGAAAGCCGGCCATAACCTTCCTCCCGTGTGTCGGGGCGGTCACCGCCTGGATGGCCGCCAGCGCTGCCATTTCAAGATCGAGAAGCATGATAGCAGAGTTGGCGGCGATTGTCGCCGGGTCAATGGCCTGGGGAGCAACTCCTCGTTGTGTTCAACTCTCCGTATGGCCTCTCATATGGCGTACCTTGGCAGACCTTCGTTTTGGCCAATCATTGTGCTGCATTTTAGCATTTACGCATTTTAGCATTTACTTAAATTACTCGTAGGGATCCCTGGCGTATCACCTGAGCTTTACGAGTTTCGGTGAGGGACTATGTTCGCATTGAAAGCCTTCTGGTCTTCGGAGCGCGGCAACTTTGCCATAACGACCGCCGTCGCTATGCTGCCACTAATGATTGGTTTGGCCGGCGCCGTCGATCTGATCGGCACGAGCCATGACGCCTCGCAACTCCAGAACTCGCTGGACGCGGCTGGGCTCGCCATCGGCACGAAGTTCTCTCCCGATATGGCGGCTGGCGATGTCCAGCAGCTTGGGCTGCAGTTCTTCGCCGCCAATATGAGCGCGGCCGACCAGCAGGAATATTTGGGCAGCGTCTCCGCTTTCGCGGCAACGGCAAGCGGCAGTCCAAGCGCCTACTTTATCTCGCTGTCGTCCAGCATAAGCCGCCCAAGCTTCATCAGCGCCTCGGCCCCCTGGCAGGCCTACCGCTCGGCCTCGGTCAAGATAAAACCTGGCGCACAGGCCTGCGTGCTGGCGCTCGATCCGCATGCGTCCGCCGCCGTGAACCTGCAGGGCTCAACCAACGTCTCGATGGACAATTGCGTGATCGCGGCGAACTCGGACGCGTCGGATTCCGTCAACAGGGGTGGTTCCGCACTGGTTTCGGCCGGCTGTGTCTCAACCGTCGGCGGCACCAGCGGGCTGTTGCCACCCAGCGCCAGTCTCGCCTGCGGAACGCCGCACGAACATAGGTACGCGTCCTTTGATCCATTGGCCGACGTCGTTCCTCCCCCTTACACATTGTGTTTGCCTGTCCCGAACGGCAAAACCTACACGCTGTCGCCCGGCACTTATTGCGACAAGACATTATCGGGGAACATCACGCTTAATCCGGGCGTCTACATCATGCGCGGCACCACCATAAAGCCAGGGGGAAACGGCAGCCTGACTGGCCAGGGCGTGACCATTTTCCTCATGGAAAGCGCTCAGATCTACATAAATGCCAATGAGAAGGTGAACCTTTCCCCGCCCACCAGCGGCCCTTATGCTGGTATCACCATTTTCCAGGATCACGGCAACACGTCTGCCCTGACATTGAATGGTGGCGCAAATTCCGTGCTCAGCGGTTTCATCTACGCGCCGGACGCGCCCATTTCCTACGCCGGCAACTCTGATATGAGCGCCCAGGGCGACTGTCTCAGGCTTGTCGGCAATACGATACAGATGACCGGGAACTCGTCCGTCAAGTCCGACTGCGCGGCGGCGCTTGGAAATCGCACAATGTATGCCGATCGGATGATCACTCTGGTGAAATGAGAGACAACCTGACGTGCGGCGGCGCCAGCGGTAGCGTTGAGAAAAATGGCGATAACGCACGGCCGGATCGGTTTCGATGCGAGGCGCAATCCGGCCAGCCTGGGATAGGCAGCGCCGTCGATCGCCTGGTGAAACTCCGCCCAGCATGCCACGCCGATCAGCGTTGTACCGGCCAGCGTCAGTCTGTCGCCCCCTCTCCGATTTTCGCCGCCCTGCCCGGCAAAAGCCATGATCGCCATTATCTCAGGGGCATGACCATAGCGAAAATCGAAACCCACCCGATCCCGAAGCTGAACAGGCGCATGGTGCTGACCGGCCTCGCAGCCCTGGCGGGGCTCGCCGCCTGCAGCACCGTTTCACTGCCAACCGGTGAAGGCGCCGGGGTCTCCTCCTCCGCCACCAGCACGCTGGCCAGCATCCGCGCCTCGGCCGGGCTCGCGCCGCTGGTCCCCGACCGGCAGCTCGAACAGGCCGCCCTGCAGCAGGCAGGCTATATGGCGCAGCGCCGCCGCATGAGCCACACCACCGGCTGGGGCAAGGATTTCGCCTCGCGCGTCAGGGACAATCGAATTTCCGGTGCCGCGGCGGAGAACATCGCCGAGGGTCGTTTCGACCTCGAGAAGCTGTTCGACATCTGGGTGCATTCACCAGGCCATCGCCGCAACATGCTCGACCCGCGCTTCACACGCTTCGGCCTTGCCTATGTGCGCGACGGCAGCGACAGCAAGCTCCGTTACTGGAGCCTCGTGCTCGGAAAATAGGAAAACGTGCCGGTTCGGTGCGCCACACCCAAGACGATTTGATGGAAAGCTAGTCCATATGCGCCGCCGGCGCGCCGCCGGCTGGTGCCTGCTTCGGCTTGCGCAGCAGGAAAACAAACGGGATGGCAAGCAGTGTCATCACCATGAGTATTTTGAAGTCGTTGACGTAGGAGATCATCATGGCCTGGAGATTGACCATGCGATCGACCTGCGAGAGCGCCGTTGGATCGCCGCCTGCGGCCGCCGGCGAAACAGCCCACAGATTGGGGTTGAACGGATTGATGAAGGCCGAAAGCTCGGCATGGTTGATCTGCGTGTTGCGCACCATCAACACCGTCACGACCGACACGCCGATCGACGAGCCAAGATTGCGCACCAGGCTGAACAGAGCCGTGGCATCGGTGCGGAAGCGCACGTCAAGCGTGGCGAAGGCGACGGTCGACAACGGCACGAACACCATCCCCATGCCCAGGCCCTGGATGACGCCGGAGCTGATGATCAGCCAATTGTCCATCTGCGGGGTGAAGCTGGACATGGTGTAGAGCGACTGCGCGGTCAGCAGGAAGCCGATGACGACGAGGATCCTGGCGTCAATCCTGCTCATGAGCCGCCCGACGACGAGCATCGAGATCATGGTGCCGACGCCGCGTGGCCCCATGACGATGCCGATGGTGACGGTCGGATAGCCGAAGATGGTCGACAGCATCGGCGGCAGCAGCGACATGCTCGCCAGGATGAGCACACCCATGACGAAGATGAATGCCAGCCCGGTCACGAAATTGCGGTCGAGGAAGATCTTGGGATCGATGAAGGGGTGCTCGGCCGTCATGGTGTGAATGATGAACACCCAGAAGCCGGTGAGCGAAAGACCAAGTTCGATCCAGATCTCCACCGAGGAAAACCAGTCGACCTCGCCGCCGCGGTCGAGCAGCAGCTGAAGCGCGCCGACGCCGAGCGATATCATGGCGAAGCCGAAGAAATCGAAGCCGCGCACGCGCCGCGCGATAGCCGGCAAATAAGCGGCCATACCGAGAAAGGCGACGATGCCGACCGGCAGATTGATGAAGAACACCCAACGCCAGTTGAAATTCTCGGTCAGCCAGCCACCGAGTGTCGGGCCCAGAATCGGACCCAGCATGATGCCGGCGCCCCAGATGGCCATCGCCTGGCCATGGCGTTCCCTGGGATTGATGTCGAGCAGGAAGGTCTGCGACAGAGGCACGATCGCGGCGCCGAACACGCCTTGCATCAGCCGGAAGAACACCATGGTCTCCAGGCTCCAGGCGATGCCGCACAGCATCGAAAACACGGTGAAGCCGACCACCGCCGTCAGGAACAGTTCCTTGCGGCCGAAGCGATCGGCCAGCCAGCCGGTGACCGGCGTCATGATGGCGGCGGCAACGATGTAGGAGGTCAGCACCCAGTTGATGTTGTCAGGCGAGGCGCCGAGATCGCCGGTCATGGTCGGCAGCGCGACGTTGGCGATCGTCGTGTCGAGCGCCTGCATGATCGTCGCCAACATGAGCGCGACCGTGATCAGGCCGCGATGCGGCACTTCTTTGAAGGGTTCGGGCGTGCTCATGGCGTGGAACTTCCAGCAGGTAACAAAAACGTGTACAAGGGGTTTCCGGGCGGCAACGCCTTCGGTTGAGAGACCCTCGTCGCGGTGGGACGCGATTGTCGATGTGGGGGTTACATCGACTGAAAGTCTCTGATGAGCGGATGCCTGCCGCCCGGAAACATGAGGACCGACGGGTCCGCGTCGGAGATTTCAGATTCGGCCAGGCCGCACCGCGGCAGCACCCAAACGCTGATCCTTCCAGCTCCTCCCATCAGACCAATCCTGCTATTCACCTCTGCCGCTGGTCCTGCGGCATTCTGTTGACGTTACTGCGCGGCCTCGCCGGCCGTGGCGTGACCGAAGATCGAAGGCAGGCCACGCGCCACGCCGGTGTCGACGGTAACGGTGGCGCTCATGCCGGTGCGCAACGCCATCTTGGCGTCCGTATCGGTCAGTTCGAGACGAACCGGGATGCGCTGTGTGACCTTGACCCAGTTGCCGGTGGCATTCTGGGCCGGCAGCAGCGAGAACTCGGCTCCCGTGCCGGCGCCGATCGCCTTGACCGTCGCCTCGAAGGTGCGCCCCGGATAGGTGTCGACCACGATCTCGGCCTTCTGACCGGGCTTCATGTGGGTGAGCTGCGTTTCCTTGAAATTGGCATCGATCCAGGTGTCGCCGGTCTCGACCAGCGAAAACAGCGGCGTGCCGGAACCGACATATTGGCCGACCTTGAACGACGAGGCCTGGCTGACGATGCCGTCAGCCGGCGCCTTGACCGTGGTCTGCGCCAGGTCGTAGGCGGCCTTGTCGCGCGCGGCGAGCGCGGCCATCACGGTCGGATGTTTGTCGGTTTCGATGTCGGGATTGCCGCCAAGGGCTGCCTTGGCGCTGATGATGCCTTGCTCGGCAACGGCCAGCTGCTGCTTGGCCTTGTCGAGATCGTTCTTGGCTTCGTCCAGCGACGATTTGGCGTTGATGCCCTTCTGGGCAAGATCGGCGGCGCGGTCGAACTGCGACTGGGCGAAGGCGACCTGGCTGGCATCGGACTTCTGCTGAGCCATCGACTGGCCATAGGCGGCGCGCAACTGCTCGACATTGAGACGCGCGCCCGCCACCGCCGCGTCGGCCTGAGCCAACGCGATCCGGTAGGGCTCGGGGTCGATGGCAAACAGCTCGTCACCCTGCTTGACCAGCTGGTTATCGAAGATATCGACCTTGACGATGCGGCCGGCCGTGTCGGAAGCGATCGATACCTTGGCCTGCTGCAGATTGGCGTTCTCGGTCTCCTGATAGCGGCCGCCGGTAACCCAGACATAGCCGCCGCCAACAGCCAATGCCGCAGGCAGCGCGACCATCAGCAGGAAGCGGCCCAGCCGGCGCTTTTTCTTCACCGGCGCCGGAGCCGGCTGCACCGGGGGAGCAACGGTCGCCGGGGCCGCGGCCGGCTGCGCCGGCGCTTCCATTTCCAGTTCGGTCACTTTCTCGTCTATCTTGGCTACCGCGTTCATGCTGCTGCGCCCTCTGTGTTCTTCACTTTTTCAATGGACGGCGTCTCGTCGTCGGTCAGGTTGCGGACCATCGCCTCAAGTCCCTCGACGAGGACGCGACGGGCTTCCGGTTTCACGCCGACCAGCGATTCCTCATAGACTTCTCCGGCAATGCTCTTGATCACGGCGTAGGCATCGCTTGCCTTGGGCGTCAGGAAGATCATGCGGACGCGGCGATCGGCAGCGTCGGAACGACGCTCGATCCAGCCTCACTCCTCCATGCGGTCGACCAGGCGCGAAACGCTGATCGGCTCGATTTCGAGAAGTTCGGCCAGCCGCGCCTGCGCGACACCGTCTTCCTTGGCAACGCGGACCAGAAGCCGCCATTGCGCCGAAGAAAGCCCCAAGCCACTGGCCCTCGCCTCGAAGCGCTTGCGCATCAGGCGCTGCACGTCGTGGATCAAGAAGCCCAATCTGTCGATGCCATCGGAAACCATGAGCGAGATATATAATAAGCGTGCTCACTATTCAAGATGCCGCAGTGCACACAAAGCCGACAAATGTGCATGACAGCTTTGCCGGGCAAATCATGGTTATCGATTTGCGAACGCATGATGGCCGCGCCGCCTCTCCGCTGGTCGCGTCTGGCATATTGATGTACAGCCGCTGAACAGGATCGGGGGATCAACGCAATGCCGACGCTTTACGCTCTCAAGCCGGCCTTCCAGGGTCGACTGCGGCCGCTGGTCAATCGGCTGGCGGCTATCGGGGTCACCGCAAACAGCATAACCATCCTGGCGGCCGCGATGTCGATAGCCGCCGGCGCGGCCATTGCGATCCGGCATGAATGGCGCTGGCTGCTGTTGCTTATCCCCGTGGTGATGTTCGTGCGCATGGCGCTGAATGCCGTGGACGGCATGCTGGCGCGCGAGCATGGCCAAGCCTCGACGCTCGGCATGTATCTGAACGAGTTGGGCGATGTCGTTTCGGACCTCGCGCTGATTCTGCCTTTTGCCGTCTTTCCGGAATTTGGCGCATGGGGCGTCGTCGCCTTCGCAATATCGGCGGCGCTGACCGAGTTTGCCGGCGTGCTCGGCATCGCCGCCAAGATCGGCCGCAACTATGCCGGGCCGTTCGGCAAGAGCGACAGGGCGCTGGCGCTTGGCGTCGTCGCCGTGCTGTGCGCCGCAGGGCTGTGGCCGGTATCGATCGCGCCATTTGTGTTTCCGGCCATGGCAACGCTTTCGCTGCTGACCGCCATAAACCGGATACGCGCCGGGCTTATTGGCAGCGCCAGCTGAGCATCGAGGCTCGCAATGCCGCCAGTGGGGCCGCCAGAGGGAAAGACCATGATGCACGAACCCATCGCGGCCGCGGTCACGGAAAGCCTTGCGCGGCAAGCGCAGGAGCGGGTCTTCCGCAGCCATGACGGGACGGAGATCTTCTACCGCTTCTGGCCGGCGGCTTCGGCCGATGCCAAAGGCGCGGTGGTGCTCTTCCATCGCGGCCACGAGCATGGCGGCCGCATGGCCCATCTCGTCGATGAATTGCGGATGCCGGACCACGCCTTCTATGCCTGGGATGCCCGCGGCAATGGCCGTTCGTCCGGCGAGCGCGGCTATGCCCCGTCCTTCTCGGCGCTGGTGCGCGACATCGACTGCTTCATGCGCGAGATCGCTGAAAGGGATGGCTTCGCCACGCGCGATATCGCGCTGATCGCGCAGTCCTTCGGCGCCGTTCTGGCCGCCGCCTGGGTGCATGACTATGCGCCGAAGCTGCGCGCCATGGTGCTGGCCTCACCGGCCTTCTCGGTAAAACTCTACGTGCCCTTCGCCAAGGAGGGCATAGCGCTCTGGCAGAAGATCAAGGGCGGCTTCTTCGTCAATTCCTACGTCAAGGCGAAATTCCTGACCCATGATCCAGTGCGCATCGCCTCTTTCGAGAGCGATCCACTGATCACGCGGCCGATCGCTTCCAACATCCTGGTCGAACTCTATCAGCACGCAGCCCGCATCGTCACTGACGCCCGCGCCATCACCGCGCCGACGCAGCTTCTGCTTTCGGGCAGCGATTGGGTCGTGCGCCACGGCCCGCAGCACGAGTTCTTCGTCAATCTCGGCAGCCGCATCAAGGAACGTCATGTGCTACCGGGCTTCTTCCACGACACGCTGGGCGAACGCGACCGGGCAAAGGCCCTCGACCTGATCCGGCCGTTCCTGGCCAGGCAGTTCGCGGCACCGGATGCGCCGGTCGACCTGAAGCAGGCGGACATTGCCGGCTACACACGCGACGAGGCCGACCGGCTTGCTTCACCGCTCGCTTTGATGTCGCCAAAGGGTCTCTATTGGGCATTCAGCCGCGCCTCCATCCGCATGGGCGCCTGGGTTTCCCAAGGCATGAAGACCGGCATTGCCACCGGCTTCGATTCCGGCTCGACGCTGGATTATGTCTACGAAAACGACGCGCGCGGACTTACGCCCCTTGGCCGCGTCGTCGACCGTGTCTTCCTGGAAGCTATCGGCTGGCGCGGCATCCGCCAGCGCAAGCTGCATCTCGAAGAACTGATCGGCTCTTGCCTGGCAACGCTCAAGACCACTGGCCGGCCAGTGCATATTCTCGACATCGCCGCCGGCCACGGCCGCTATGTTCTCGATGCCATCGTGAAGAGCCCCGACCAGCCGGCGAGCGTGCGTCTGCAGGATTATTCCGACCTCAACGTGCAGCTTGGCCGCAAGCTGATCACGGAGCGGCAATTGCCGGCTGACGTCACGTTCCAGCGCGCCGACGCTTTCGATGCCGACATGCTCGCCAACGCCGATCCGGCGCCGGACCTCGCCATCGTTTCCGGCCTCTACGAGCTATTCTCGGACAATGCGATGATCGCCCGCTCGCTCGGTGGATTGGCCAGCGCCATGCAGCCGGGCAGCCTGTTGCTCTACACCAACCAGCCTTGGCACCCGCAGCTCGAGTTGATCGCCCGCAGCCTGACCTCGCATCGCGGCGGCGAGGCCTGGGTGATGCGCCGGCGCACGCAAGGCGAAATGAACCAGCTCGTCGAAGCCGCCGGTTTCGAAAAGCTCGACCAGCGCATCGACCAATGGGGCATCTTCACCGTCTCGCTCGCGCGGCGCCGCTGAGCAGCATGGTGTCATCGCCTGCATCCGTGGCGCGTGCCGAACCCTATAGCCGGGTGGTCGTCAGGGCAGCCCTGTGGCTGGCCTTCCTGGCGCCGTTCTTCTATCTCAGCTACGGCTTCGCCAACTGGCTGGCGTCGCGGCGCGACGATGTCGGCAGTATCGTGTTCTCGTGGGAGCACGGCATCCCGTTCCTCGCCTGGACCATCGTGCCCTATTGGTCGATCAACCTGTTCTACGGCCTGTCGCTGCTGCTCAACAACGACAGGCAAGGGGTCGACCGTCTGGCCGGACGCTATCTCACCGCGCAAATCGTCGCCGTTATCTGCTTCATCCTGTTCCCGCTGACCGCTACATTCGTGCGACCGGCGACGACCGGCCTGCCGGGCTTCCTGTTTGCCGTGCTCGGCGGTTTCGACAAGCCGTTCAACCAGGCGCCCTCGCTGCATATCGCCCTTTTGGCGATCATCTGGGATCATTGGCGCCACCGGCTCGGCGGGTTGCTCCTGCCGCTCTGGCATGGCTGGAGCTTCCTCATCGGCGCCTCGGTGCTGACGACCTGGCAGCATCACTTCATCGACATCCCGACCGGCGCGCTGCTCGGGTTCTTTGCGCTGTGGCTGTTTCCGCGCAGCGGCGCATTGCCGTTTGCAGGCTTCCGGCTGACCAACGATGCGAAAGCGCGGCGGCTGGCGCGGTTCTACGCGCTGGGCGCCGTCCTCGCGCTGGCCGGTGCCGCGCTCGGTGCCTTCCTTTGCGCTGTCGCGCTCTTCCTGCTTTGGCCGGCGCTGGCGCTGGCCATCGTCGCCTTCGCCTATGCTGGCGCAGGCGAAAAGGTGTTCCAGAAATCCGCCGATGGCACCATGACGCTTGCAAGCCGTGTCCTGCTCTTGCCTTATCGCCTCGGCGCCAGGGCAAACATATGGGCCTGGACGCGCAATCTTGCCCCCCAGGTGGCGATTGCCGAAGGTGTCTTTCTCGGGCGCTTTCCCACGGCAAGCGAGGCCAACAGCTTCGGCACGGTCATCGACCTCGCCGCCGAACTCGAAAAGCCGGCGACAACCGATTGCCGCTGGATCAGCTTTCCGATGATCGACCTGTTGCCGCCGCCACTGGCGATACGGCAACAGGCAGCCGGCGCGCTGGAGAATGCACGCCGCGACGGCACCGTCCTGGTGTGCTGCGCGCTCGGCTTCCAGCGCAGCGCCGGCGTCGTCGCCGAATGGCTGGTGGCGACCGGCAGGGCCGGGACGCCAGCGCTCGCCCGCGAGATGCTCGCGGCCGCCGGCCGGCCGATTCATCTTGCAGAGGCTACGGGGCGGGCGGCGTCATGACAGGCAATACCTATCAGGACCGCACCGACCGCTTCGCCGGCATGCTGATGCGACAGGCCGCGTGGCCGGCCGCAATCGTGCTGGCCGCAAATGTCCTTGCGCCTCTAGCCGCATCGGCGCGCGGTGCCTTCGAGACCTTGCCCGCGGCCATCGCTTTGTCGATCGCCGCCGCGAGCGCGGTTGCGGTGCTGGCGCTGTCGGCATTGCTGGCATTCGACGCGCTGCTGTTCCGACTGATGGCGAGCCATGACGACGAAGCTTCCGGCGGTGCCGCGGTGGATGACATGTTGGCGCGCATGCGCCTGAAACCGGCTCCGTTCGCGACACGCTTGCTCGATGACCGCATGGCCGGCACAAGCCGCTTGCTGTTCAAGCAGCGCGCTGCCCTGGCTCTGTTCGCCGCAGCGCTTCTGGCGGCAGGGTTTTGGGCGCCGCGATGAACAAGCTTTCGCTCAAGACCTTCACCTTGCTGCAGACGGTAACCTCCGTCGGCCTGTCGGCTCTGGCCCGGATGGTGACCGGGGTGCGGCCGATCTGGAACGGCAGCCTGCCCTCCGAGCGGCAGCGCATCTATTTCGCCAATCACACCAGCCATGGCGACTTCATCCTTTTGTCGGCCTGTCTCAGCGAAAGGGAGCGCGCGATCACCCATGCTGTTGCCGCAGGCGAATATTGGGGGAAGTCGCGGCTGCGCCGCTTCATCGCGCAGGACATGTTGTCGTCCGTGCTCATCAACCGGCAATGGACGAGACCTGAGGAAAACCCCATCGAGATCATGCTGTCGGTTCTCGACCAAGGGCACTCGCTTATCCTGTTTCCCGAGGGCACCCGCAACATGACAGACGAGCCGCTGCTGGCGTTCCGCTCCGGGCTCTACAATCTGTCGACGGCGCGGCCTGAGGTCGAGCTGATCCCGTGCTGGATCGAGAACATGTCGCGCGTGCTGCCCAAGGGCCAGTTCCTGCCGGTGCCGCTGCTGTGCCGCGTCGTTTTCGGCGCGCCTGTCGCGGTTGGCCCGGGCGAAGAACGCCGCGCCTTTCTCGAGCGCGCCCACGCCGCGCTTCTGGCGCTCAACCCGCGTCCCGAGCGAGACGATTGATGCGCCACGAGATCTCCATCCTGATCATCGGCCTGCTGGCGGTTTTGACCACCGCCAGCATCGTCGCCACCATCCTTTCGGCGCGAGCGCCGAAGCCGCTGAGCTCGACGCTTGTCAATCTCACGCAGCGCATCAACGCCTGGTGGGTGATGGTGGCGCTGATGACGGTCGCCTTCTTCTTCGGCCGTTACGGGATGACCATCCTGTTTGCGCTGATTTCCTTCGCCGCGCTGCGCGAATTCGTGACGCTGACGCATACGCGCCGCAGCGACCATTGGGTGCTGCTCGGCATGTTCGGCATCATCATCCCGTTTCAGTACTGGCTGGTGTGGACCGCCTGGTATGGGCTCTTCGTCATCTTCATTCCGGTCTACTGCTTCCTCTTGATGCCGGCCATCACGGCGCTGCATGGCGACACCGAACGCTTCCTCGAGCGGATCGCCGCGCAGCAATGGGCGGTGATGATCTCGGTCTATTGCGTCAGCCACGTCCCCGCCCTGCTGACACTCGACGTGCCAGGCTTCGAAGGCCGCACCTTGCTGCTGATCGCCTTCCTGATCATCGTCGTGCAAGGCAGCGACGTGCTGCAGTACATCTTCGGCAAGCTGTTTGGTAAACACCGGTTTTCGCCGAACGTCTCGCCGTCGAAAACCTGGGAAGGGCTGATCGGCGGATTGGTGTCGGCGAGCCTGCTCGGCGCGCTGTTGTCGTTCGTGACGCCCTTCTCGCCGCTGCAGGCGGCAGCCGTGGCCTTCGTCGCCTGCTCGATGGGATTCCTAGGCGGGCTGGTCGCCTCGGCCATCAAGCGCGACCAGGGCGTCAAGGACTGGGGCCATCTCATCGAAGGCCATGGCGGCATGATGGACCGCACCGACAGCCTGGTCTTCGCCGCCCCGGTGTTCTTCCACATCGTGCGCTATTTCTGGACCGTGTGATCCGGCGACCGGTTGCCAAACGCGCTCAAAGCCGGTTGCGGATCAGCATGGTGACGACGAAGAACGCACCGACCGAGCTGGTGATGATGCCGATCGGCAGTTCCTGCGGCGGCAGCAGCGTTCGGGCCAGAAGATCGCTGGCCAGCAAAAGCACCGCGCCGAAGACGGCGCAGCTGGCAACCAGGCGCAGATGCAAGGGGCCTGCCAGCGGCCGCGACAGATGCGGGATCATCAGCCCGACGAAGCCGATGACCCCGGCGACAGAGACCAGGATCGCCGTCGAGAAGGCGGCGACGAGAAACGTCATTCGGCGCATGCGCGCCACTGGCACGCCAAGGCTTTCGGCGGCGTTTTCGCCGGCCAGGAAGGCATCGAGCCGGCGGTGGTTCCACAGCGCGTAAGCCAGAATGGTGCCCGCACCCAGCGCGCCCAACCAGATATTGTCCCAGCGCGCCAGGCCAAGGCCGCCCATCGTCCAGAACAACACGGAGTGGGCGGCGCGCTGGTCGCCGGCAAAGACCAGGTAGTTGGTCAAGGCGGTGAACATGAAGGACACGGCAAGGCCGGCGAGGATCAGCCGCTCCGGCCCTTGGCCCCTCACCCGCGCGACCAGCAGCAGGACGACGCCGGCGGCCAATATGCCGCCGGTGAAGGCCGCGACCGGCAACGTCCAGATGCCAAAGCTGTCGCCGAAGACGGTGATGACGGAAACAGCACCGGCGGCGGCGCCCGACGACAGGCCGAACAGGAACGGATCGGCGAGATCGTTGCGGGTCACTGTCTGCAGCAGCGCGCCGACGACGCCGAGGCCCGCGCCGACGCAGATGGCCAGGATCGTGCGCGGCAGCCGCAGATCGACGACGATCTTGCCGACCGGCCCGGACACGTCGTGCCCGCCTAAGCCGATTGCGCGGCCAAGCGCTGCTACAACGTCGGCCAGCGGGATCAGCGTCGAGCCATAGGCGATCGACAGCAGAGCGAGAGCGGCGATCGCCGCCGCTCCCGCCAGCATGGCCAACGCAAATGCCGGATGGCGCAAGCTCAAAATGCTTCCGGGTGCATGGCCTTGGCGATCTTGTCGATCGCTTCGATGTTGGCGGGTCCAGGCGTCAGCTCGGCGTAGCGGAGGGCAACGAAGCGCTCGTTCTTGACCGCGTCGGTCTCCTTCATGGCCGGATGCGCCTTCAGGAAGTCGAGCAGCTTCCTGTAGCCGCCACCGTCCTGGTAATCGAGCAGGATGAGGAATTGCGGATTGCGCGACGCCACCGTTTCCCAATCCGTGTTGCCCCAGCTGGTGTCCATGTCAGCCATGATGTTGTCGCCGCCGGCGGCAGTGATCATGGCGCTGGGGATGGCGAACTTGCCTGCGGTGAACGGCTTGTCCTCGCCGGAATCGTAGAGGAACACCCGCGTGCCCTTGGCGCTGCCGACCTTGGCGGTGATGTCGGCGAGCTGCGCCTTCCAGCCAGAGACAAGCTTTTCCGCCTCTGTCTCCTTGCCGAAGATCTTGCCCAGCTTTTCGACGTCGCCGTAGAGCAGGTCCATCGAGGCGGCGGGGCGCCTCTTGTCGAGATGGACGCAGCTTTCCGCCAGAACCAGCGTCTTGATGCCGTGCGGGGCAAGCGTGTCGGGCGTCACCTCGCCACCCGGCTTCATGCCGTAGTACCAGCCGGCGAAGAAGAAATCCGGCTCCACGGCCACGAGGTTTTCGAGCGTCGGATATTTCGGCGCCAGCTCCGGGATCGAACCCTGCTCTGCCTTGAATTCGGGACCGACCTTGTACCATCCGGTGATGCCGGTCAGGCCGACGATTGACGGCTGCAATTTCAGCGCGAAAGCCATCTCGGCCATGTTCAGATCATGGATGACAGCGCGCTTCGGCGGCGCGTCGAAGGTCAGCGGCTTGCCGCAGCTGTCGACGGTTACCGGGAAGGCGAAGGCGGTCGAGGTCAGCAGCGAGACGGCAAGCGAAAAAGCGAGGCGTTTCACGGGTATGCTCCTTGTGGGTGGGATCGGGTCGACTATGGAACGGCTTCAATCACGACGGCGGCGCGGCACGGTTCGGAACCTCGAACACCGTCAACTCTCGATCCTCGGTCGGATGGCGCAGGCGCAGCACATCGATGCCGAAAATCTCGCGGATCAGCTGTTGGGCCAGCGCTTCGCGCGGTGCGGCGAGCGCTTGCAGGCGGGCATGATTCATCACCGCAACCCTGGTGGCGAAGGGTGCTACCAGCGCCAGATCGTGCAGCACCGCGATCACCGTCATCTCGAAGCCTGCCACGAGGTCGAGCAGTTCGCCGCGGGCGCGCGGGTCCAGATGGTTGGTCGGTTCGTCGAGGAACAGGATTTTGGGCTGCTGGGCGATGGCGCGCGCCAGTTGGGCGCGCTGGCGCTCGCCGCCCGACAGCGAGCCGACGGTGCGGCCAAGCAGCGGCAGCAGGCCGGTCCGGCGCAGCGCCTCGACGGCGATATCGCGTTCCTCGCGCCTGCGCCGCAGCCCGGCGTGCGGGACCCGGCCAAGCTCGACATAATCGATCACCGCCAGCCGCGGATCGGGCTGGTCGGTCTGGCCGACAACGGCGATATGCAACGCCCGCTCGGCGGCCGAAATCCTGTCCAGCCCGCGTCCGCCAAGCTTCACCTCGCCGGAACTTGGCCGCAGCATGCCCGACAGCATGCGCAGCAGCGTCGTCTTGCCGGCGCCGTTGGGACCGATGATGGCAAGGCGATCGCCAGCGGCCACCGAGAAGCTGACCGCCTGGACCAGATTCCGCCCATTCGCCATGGCACAGAGGTCATGGGCTTCGAGAAGCACTGCGCTCATCGGCTGCTGCCCGCCGGATTGCGGGGACGGCAAAGCGTGCGCATGGTGATGCGATGATCGATGGAGCCGTCCAACTTTCCGTCACTTTCCAAAACTGGCGACGGAAGGAAGCTGGCGAACCGGCCGACAAGACCGGGACTCGCGTTTCCTCCCGGCACACCCCGTCCGGTCAACTCAGTGATGGCAGGTCTCCTGGCTCGCGGGTCGTTGCGCCATCCTGCCTTCCCAGCCTTGCCGGCCAGTGGCATTCACGGATTTTGCTCGCCGCTTACAGTTGCGGGGGCAGCCACGGCCTCGACCTGAACAGGCCTCACCGTGTTCCCTTTTCACCCCTCGCCTTTCGGCTCGGGGACCATCACCACTTCAGCGTAGATTTCCACCAAACGCTTCGCAATGGATTTCTCGGACGAAGTGGTGGGCCAGCTAAGGGAAACAGGCATTGCACGCTCACTTTATGTAATAACATAATATTTTATGTAATAACATAACATTCTTAGGAGATGACGCGGCCCGCTGTCAAGCGAAAGCCCATGGGATCGGCGCAGATTGCACGGGATGCGCAATTTCGATCAAACTGGCCGCGCCAGGAAACGCCAAGATGATCCGGCCAATGCGAAAAGGAGCCCCATGAACCCGACCGAGAAAGCGCTGTGGTTCGTCGAGAGCCATCTGCCGGAGGCGATCTCGCTTGACGATGTCGCGCAAAGCAGCGGCGTGTCGCGTTTTCATGTGACGCGCGCCTTCGGCGCCGCAACCGGCCGCTCGGTGATGGGTTACATGCGCTCACGCCGGCTGACCGAGGCGGCGCGCAAGCTGGCCGGCGGAGCGCCCGACATCCTCGCCGTCGCGCTCGACGCCGGCTACAACTCGCATGAGGCGTTCACCCGTGCCTTCCGCGATCAGTTCGGCACCACGCCGGAACTGGTACGCGCGCAAGGCTCGACCAACAACCTCGACCTCGTGGAGCCGATCCTGATGGACCAGTCCTTCCTCACCAATCTCGAACCACCGCGCTTCGAGACCAGCCGGCCGTTCCTGATCGCCGGCCTCGGCGAACGCTACAGCTGTGAAACCAGCGCCGGGATTCCGATGCAGTGGCAGCGTTTTGCACCCTATATCGGCAACATCCCAGGCGAGATCTCAGGCGTTTTCTACGGCGTCTGCCTTAACGGCGACGACGCGGGCAATTTCGACTATGTCGTCGGCGTCGAAGTGTCCGGCTTTGCGGATCTGCCGAAGGACTTCTATCGGGTGCGGGTGCCGGCGCAGAAATATGCGGTGTTCTCGCACCGCGAGCACATCTCATCCATCCGCCGGACGATCAACACGATCTGGAACAGTTGGCTGCCCGACTCCGGTCACGAAATCGCGGATGCACCGGAATTCGAGCGCTATGGACCGGAGTTCGATGCCCACAGCGGCAATGGCGGGCTGGAGATCTGGGTACCGGTGAAGGCGTAGCTCGATCACGCCATCGGCAGCGCCGGCCAGCGATCGATGACCTTTCCGCCGGAAAACACGTCGATCGACCCGAATTGCTGCAGCACGGCCTCGCTCTGCGTCGGCCTTAGAAACGCGTAGTCGCCTGGCCTTGCGGTCGCATCGGCGGGCAAGCCCATGAATTGCTGGTTGGAGGACAGGCCGAGCAGGCCGTTCGTCTTCATGCCTTGGGGGAAGACCGGCTCGGCCATCCACTTGCCGCCATAGAGATAGCAGCCCTTGCGCGGAAACCGGCCGAGCGCCTGCAGCAGGCGGGTAACGGCCGGCGGGCCAGGCAGCATCGGCTCGACCACTTTCAGGATCGGCGTAGCGATGAAAGCCGCCGGCTGGAAGCCGTCGAGGCCTGGCGTATCGAAGTCGCTGGGCAGCACGAAGGCCGAGCCCATCGACACTTCATTGGCCGCGCCGCCACGATGAAGCAGCGCGGTCTTGCTGCCGCCGATGTTGAGGATGCGGCGCTGGTCGGCACCGAGACAGGCGACGAACGCCGCAGCCTGCGCCGACGCCTCCGCCAATGCCTTTGCCGGTCCGCCGAAAAGGCCGGGAATGAGCGGCGCATGCGCCTCGTAGGCCATGACGCCTTCGCAATGCAGCCGGACCGGCAACGCGCTCAGCGCCTTCGACAAGGCCGCGGGATCAGCAAAGCCGCCGCGATGCAGCCCGACATCGATCTCGAAAGCGATGCGCAGGCCGATGCCGAGTTCGTCAGCGAGAGCACCGTATTCCGCCAGTCTCTCCTCGCTGTCGATCAGCCAGCAGACACGCGACCAGTCGGCATCACCCTTCACCAGCGCAGCCCTTGCCGCACCGATCGGCATCGGCTTGCCGTAGAGCAGATCGGCATCCGGAAACGCCTTCAGCACCGCCTCGCTGATCGGCGGGTGGAAGGTCATGAAGCGCTCATGGCGAAGCGCCTTGCCTATATGCGCAAGCAGCGGCAGGCAGGCGAGCGATTTGTCGACCAGCCGCACGGCCAGGCCGGGATCCAGCCTCCCTTTTACCAGGGCAATGTTTCCGTCCAGCCGATCGCGGTCGAGCAGCAGGCAGGGTCGGAAGATGCCGGCGGTCTTCAGCGCATCCGAGAGGGTGGAAAAATAGGTGCTCATCATTCGATGCCGAACAGGCCGGCCATGTAGGGCGACACGAAGCGGTTTTCCGGATCGATGTCGCGGCGCACCGCCATGGCATCGTCCCAGCGCGGGTAGAGCTTTTTCAGCTCCGCCGCTTTCAGGCTGTGCATCTTGCCCCAATGCGGCCGGCCGCCATGTCTGCGGAAGATCGGCTCTGCCGCCCGCATGAACGGCAAAGGATCGTTCGCGGCGTCATGGTGGATGGCGATGGAGCAGGTCAGCCTGTTGTAGAATGGCGAAAGCCAGAACTGGTCCGGCGCGACCGAGCGCACCTCCATCGGGAAATAGACCTCGGGAAAACGCTTCTCGGTCAGCTCGATGATCTCGGCCAGCGCCTTCGGCCCTTCCTCGAACGGCAAATGATATTCCATCTCGTTGAACTTGGTCTGCCGGTCGCTGGCATAGACGTTGAGCCAGTCCTGCACGTAGTCCTCGGCGGGAAATTTGGCGGCCGCCGATCGGATCAGGCGGCCACGCAGCGATGGCAGCCAGGCAAGTGAAGTGCGCAGCCTGCGCAGTGTCCTCAAACCCGCCTCGTCCTCTTCCGGCGGCCGCGTGGTGGGTGCGGCATCGCTGAAATCGCTGGCGATGAACTGCGCATAGCCGGAAAACGGAATGTAGTAGAATTCGGCCGAGCGATGCGCGGCCATCATCGCCTCGAAATCACGCAGCATCTCGGTGATCGGCAGCACATATTTGCGGCGGCGCAACCGGTAGGTCGCGATGTTGTTCAGCGTCACTTCGGTGAGCACGCCGAAAGCGCCGAGCGCGACACCGATGGCGTGGATCATGTCCCGATCCCCTGCCCGCTTGAAGTCGCGGACCTTGCC
Source organism: Mesorhizobium sp. M7A.F.Ca.US.005.03.1.1 (assembly GCF_003997975.1). Taxonomy (NCBI): domain Bacteria; kingdom Pseudomonadati; phylum Pseudomonadota; class Alphaproteobacteria; order Hyphomicrobiales; family Phyllobacteriaceae; genus Mesorhizobium; species Mesorhizobium sp. M7A.F.Ca.US.005.03.1.1. The sequence continues at coordinate 4,748 of NZ_RZRO01000038.1, read as the reverse complement.
AAGCCCGTCGACGATCTGCACCGTCTCCAGCTGCGTGTGATAGGCGCCGAGCGTCGGCCCAGAGCCGTGCGTGGCTGTGCCCAGCGCGCCGCCGATCGCCTGGCGGTCGATGTCGCCCATGTTGGGCAGGCCCTGGCCAATGCCTTGCAGGATGTGCATGAGCGGGCCGAGCCGGGTCCCTGCCCGCACCCGCGCCTGATGTTTTTGCGCGTCGTGCGAGACCAGCCCTTCCAGTCTCTCCAGGGACAGGATCGTGCCCTGCGATTTCACCAGCGGTGTGAAGGAATGACCGGCGCCGGCGACGCGCACCGGGCCAGGCGCGCTCCGGACGAGATCACCGAGTTCACCGACATCGCTGGGGCTGGCGATCAGCTTGGGCTCGGCACTTACGAAGCCCGACCAGTTGCTCCAAGTGTTCGACATGGCGCTCCCCGCTCAGGCAACCGCACGACGGCGACGTGACACAAGAACGAAGAGACCGAGCAGCGCCACGCTTGCCACCGCGCTGGCGGCGGCGAATTCCGGCACCGGCCGGAAATCCTTGCCGTCGATGAGCAGCGACGCCGCAATCGGCCCGATCGCCAGGCCGAACAGTTGGGCTGCCGGCACCAGCAGCACGGCGGTGCGCGTCTCGTCGGCGGTGATCGCCAGACGGATCTGGTAGGGCACGATGAACAGCAGGATAAAGCCCATGGCCAGGGCAGCGACCCAGAACGTCGTCAGGCCGGGGCTGCTGGCAAGAACCAGGGAACTGACAAGCGCCACGACGCCGATCGCCGCGATGGCAAGGCGATAATCGATGCGCGCCTCGAACGCGGTCGCCGTCATCGCCCCCAGGACCTGCACCGCGAGGCTGGCCGAGACGATCAGGCCGACGGTGCGGCCATCGATGCCGTATTGCGCGCCTAGCGGCTCCAGGAAAGCCCAGACCGCGCCGAAGAACATGAAGTAGCAGAAGACCGACAACAGCGCGGTCATTGAGGGAACCGTCAGCACATTGGCCAGATTCTCTTCCTTGGGCAGGTCGGCATAGTCACCGGGCACGGTGAAAGCGACCGCCAGCGACACGACGCAGACGACGGCAAGAACGATGAAGCCACCCTCCGACCCTGCGGCCGGAATGACATAGAGCGCCAGCAACAGGGCGAGCGCGCATTGCGCCAGCGTCTGCATGGTGACGAAATAGCCGCCGATGCGCTCGGCACGCCGCGAGCGGGCGATCAGTTCGGTGGCGATGGCGACCAGACCGCCCTCGGCGAGCCCGGCAAGGGCGCGGGCCGCAATCAGCATGTTGGCGCTCGCGGCATAGGCCGTCCACACATTGGCCAGCGCCAGCAGCAGCAGAAGGACGGCACTTTTCCAGCGCATATTGTGGGCCGAAAGCAGCATCGCCACGACGGCCGAACCGATGGCAATGGCGATCATCTCGGCGGTGGCGACCAGCGCCAGTTCGTCGCCGCTGACATGGCCTTCGGTGTAGAGAGCTCCGAGCAGCACCGGCTGCAGGCCGAGGATGAGCAGGCCGACCGAACCGATCCACAGGGCCGAGGCGAGCTGCCAGCCGGTCGGATTGCCGACCAGCCAGTCGCCACTGCCTGCGTGGCCGATATCTGTCGAAGCCAAAGGCGCCTCCCCAACGTCCTTGCCGCGCGGCAAAAAAGCTGACAACCTGTCAGTATTTCAGAAACTGATACTTGATCATATTTCTTGTCAACCGGAATCTAAAAACCGTGCGAAAGATCGGTGCATGACGGAATTGAAGAGAATGGCGACCGAGCCGAGGCGCAAGCCCAAGCAGGAACGCAGCCGCGAGCGCATCGACGCGATCCTGTCGACGACCATGCGGCTGATCGGGGAAAAGGGTATCGACGCCGTCACTATGAAGGAGGTCGGCATGCTGGCGGGCGGGCCAATCGCCACCGTCTACCACTACTTTCCCAACAAATCGGCGATCCTGGCGATGCTCTATGAGCGGTTTTCAGAGGTCAGCCGGGCACGGCTGACGACGATCATCGCCGAAATCCACGAGGCGAAAGATGTCATCGTGGCCGCTGACCGGCTGCTCGATGATTATCTCAGCCGTGTCGCCGGCGATCCGGCCATCCAGGATCTGCAGAACGCCATCCAGGCCGACAAGGCGCTCAAGAACCTCGACCTCGCCGAAACGCGGCACCAAGCCAAAATGTTCTGCGACCATGTCATCGCCTTGCTGGAGCCCGAGAGGCGCGAGCAGTTCGAACGCATGGTTCTGCTGATCTTCCAGCTCGCCGGCGGCGTGGTGCGCCTGGCGCTTGCCGAGGGCGAAGCGGAAAGCCGCCGGACCATCGAGGATTACCGGTCTATCATTCACACGCAGCTGCGGCTGTTCCTCTAGAGCCGCGCCTATTTCGCCCGATGGACGAGGCCTTCGAAGCCGTGTGTCAGATCCGAAGCGCCGGCCGCGAACATCTTGACGAGATTTTGCGGACGGCCGGGAGTCTTGTTCGCATCGAGGAGGATGGCCCTGCCCTCATGCATGACGAAATCGAATTTTCCATAGTCGAAGCCGAGTTCACGCCGGCGCTCACGCAGTTCGTCGGGCACCGGGACGGGCTCGCGCCGGATCGTCTCCGATGCCTTGACCAGGCCGTTCGGGGAGACGTAGCGGGTGCAGCGCTCTCGCTCTCCGCAAAACACCCAGAAACGAACAGCAAAACCGTCGGGTTCTCTCTCCGGAATGAACTTTTCCACGACGAGATCGTCGCAATCAAAGACGCCGTCTGGAACGTCGCCGAGAGATCCGTGGATCTCATAGGGGTGCAAGATTGGCAAATGCGGAAACGGCGGCTGTTTGCCCGCGCGCTCGGATCGCCGGTTGAGGAGCGTCTCCGGGATTCCCCGATTGTTGAGATTGCTTTTGACGATCACCTGACCTTGCCAGCTGTCGGTTTTGTCGATCAATGCACCACTGATCCGCCGTTTGGATATGTCGGCGGCGCCGATGTTGAGGCAGAATGCAAAACACCGGGCATAGTCGACATAGTCCGTTGGCGTCACCGTGGCATCGACATGCAATACCGCCATATCGGCGCTGACCGGCTTCGACAGGCCTTGCTGAACCCGAACCGAATGGCCGCGCCTTTTCAATTCCGCAAGAATGTCGAACAGCATGTATGGGCTGCTCCTGCGCAGCAGAATATCGCGCCTGCCCAGGAACCTGTCATGCTCATGCGTTATCACGGCGATACGCGCCACTATCCACCTCCTGGACTGTCTGTAGATGCCTTGAAATGTCTTGGCTTGTCCAACGACCTCTATTAAGCCCCGGTGATATCCAAAATCCAGGCGTGCAGGGGGCCAATGGAATTGCATGACAAATCATTGGGACGATTACCACCGCCATTGGAAACTTCTGGAAGCGCCGCTCCGGCCGACAGCGGAAACCGTCGCTATATTCGATCGCGAACTTGATCTCGGAAATGCCGATGTCCTTCTCTTGGGGGTTACCCCGGAATTGGCAGTTCTGGGCAAGTCGATGTTGGCGGTCGACCAGTCGGCGGCCATGATTTCCGGCGTATGGGCTGGCGACGACGGCTCGCGACGGGCAATCGCCGGCAACTGGCTTAACCTGCCCGTGGACCGCGCAAGCATCGACGCCGTCATCGGCGACGGATGCCTGTCGGCGGTCGCTTCCCAGGCGGCGCGCAGTTCGTTGTTTGGCGAGGTCGCCAGGGTGCTGAAGCCTGGCAGGCGCGCAGCGATCCGCGTCTTCGCACGACCGGAAACGGCGGACGATCTGTGCGGCATCGAAGCTCTGGTTCTGGCCGGCGGGATCGAGAATTTCCACGCGCTCAAATGGCGGATTGCGATGGCGTGTACGACCGACGACCGCGATTTTACCATCAAGGTGGCAACGATCCGCGATGCATTCGGCAGACTGTTTCCGGACCGCGAAGCTCTTGCCGCGCGAACAGGATGGAGCATGACCTCGATCAACACGATCGACGTCTATGCAGGCTCGGACATAAGCTACAGCTTCGCGACGCTGGCCACGCTGACCAACGAGGCAGCCAACTGGTTCGGCGACGTGCGCGTCGTGCCGAGCGGAAGCTATCCGCTGGCGGAACGGTGCCCGCTTCTGGTGCTCGGTTCGGCCAGGCACCGGTAAGTTCATCATCATGCGCCAAGAGGCGCTCCGAGCGCCTTGACTCCGGCGCGCCGCCAGCCTATTTCAGCGCCACGTTAGCACTCGCCTTTGGTGAGTGCTAACCACATGTCCGGCGCCGCCGGATGGAGGAACTGTTTCTCACCGTTCTCATCGAGGAAGAAAAAATGGCAAAGTCGAAGTTCCGCCCGCTTCATGACCGCGTGGTCGTTCGCCGGGTCGAATCCGAATCCAAGACCGCTGGCGGGATCATCATCCCCGACACGGCAAAGGAAAAGCCGCAGGAAGGCGAGATCATCGCTGTCGGCTCCGGCGCTCGTGACGAAGCTGGCAAGCTGGTCCCGCTGGACGTCAAGGCCGGCGACCGCATCCTGTTCGGCAAGTGGTCGGGCACCGAAGTCAAGCTCAATGGCGAAGACCTTCTGATCATGAAGGAATCCGACATCATGGGCATCATCGGCTGATATCAGGCCTTTCCGTCAACTGAATTCCCGGGCTCGATCGAAGCCCCTGCCAGGAGCTAAAAATGGCTGCCAAAGACGTAAAATTCTCCCGTGATGCCCGCGAGCGCATGCTGCGCGGCGTCAACATCCTCGCCGACGCG
>NZ_RZRO01000037.1:0-55015 GCF_003997975.1 Mesorhizobium sp. M7A.F.Ca.US.005.03.1.1 | reverse complement strand
CAAGGTTCGCGGGCCAGCGCCCCCCTCTGGCCTGCCGGACATCTCCCCCTCAAGGAGGGAGATTAGCAGTTTCGGCGACGCGCTGTTCTTTCAAGAAAATTGGCGAAAGCCGATATGACATCCAATCTCCCCCTCAAGGGGGAGATTGCCGGCAGGCCAGAGGGGGGTGCAGCGCATTCCTCTCAATCAAAGTTGAATCGCAAAGCCCGTCCGTTCAGGAGCCCCCTTGTCCGCCCCCCTCATCGAAATGCGCGGCATCACCAAGAGCTTCGGCGCCGTCAAGGCGAACGAGGCCGTTGATCTCAGCGTCGCGCCCGGCGAAATCCTCGGGTTGCTGGGCGAGAACGGCGCCGGCAAGACGACGCTGATGAACGTGCTGTTCGGCGCCTATGCGCCCGACGCCGGCGAGATTCTCATCCAGGGCAGGCCGGTGCGGATCACAAGTTCCGCCGATGCGCTAGCCGCCGGCATCGGCATGGTGCACCAGCATTTTCATCTGGCGCCAAGGCTGACGGTGCTGGAGAACCTGCTGATAGGCATTCCCGGCAAGACAGGGCGGATCGACCGCGCCGGCGGGCTGGCGCGGCTGGCCGAGATCGGCCGCCAGCATGGGCTGACGCTTGATCCCGATCTTCCGGTCTCGGCGCTGTCGGTCGGCGAGCAGCAGCGGCTCGAAATCGTCAAGGCACTGTTTCGCGGCGCCAGGCTCTTGATCCTCGACGAGCCGACGGCGGTGCTGGCGCCGAGCGAGGTCGACGGGCTGTTTTCGGCGTTGCGGTCGATGGCGGCGCAAGGGCTCGGCATCATTTTCATCTCGCACAAGCTCAACGAGGTGCGGGCACTGACGCATCGCTGCACAGTGCTGCGGCATGGGCGCGTCGCCGGCCGCGTCGACGATCCCGCCAACACGACATCGTCCGCAATGGCGCAACTGATGTGCGGCCATGAGATCGTGCCGCCGGCGCGGGGACCATCGACGCCGGGTGCCGCTGTGCTCACCCTCAATGGCATTTCCACCTCGCGTCATTCGGGTACGGCGCTGCGCGACGTGTCGCTTGCCGTGCGTGCAGGCGAAATCCTCGGCATTGCCGGCGTGTCGGGCAATGGCCAGCGCGCGCTGGCGGAGGTCATCTCCGGCGTGCGCGTACCTGACGCCGGCCGGATGACGATCGCCGGCCAGAAAGTCTCACGCTTTTCGCCGCGCGAAGTGCAGGCGCTCGGTCTTGGCCGCATCCCGGAAGACCGTATGACGACGGGGCTGGTTACCAACCTGCCGCTCGCGGATTCGATGGTGTTGCCGCGCATCGGCACCGCCGCGTTCAGCAGCAAGGGTCTGCTCAAGCCGGATGCGATCCGCGCCTTCGCGGAAGAGCAGATCAAGGCCTATGATATCAGGTGCCCCGGGCCGATGACCCGCGCCGGCGCGCTGTCCGGCGGCAATCTGCAGAAGGCCCTTCTGGCGCGCGAACTCGCTTTCGACCCGAAGGTTCTGATCGTCTCGCAACCGACGCGCGGGCTCGATATCGGCGCGGCGCGTTTCATCCACGAAAAGTTCCTCGACATGCGGGCCAAGGGCTGCGGCATCATCGTCATCGGCGAGGATCTGGAAGAGCTGCTGGTGCTCTGCGATCGCATCGCGGTGATGTATGAGGGCCGCATTGTCGGCACGCTCGACAGCGCCGATGCAACGATCGCACAGCTCGGCCTGATGATGACCGGGGCGGAGGGGCACAGCTGATGTTTCGCCTGGAAGTCCGCACCTCTACGCCGGCCTGGTTCAACCTCGCTTTGCCGCTGCTGGCTATCGGCGCGACGCTTGTCCTGTGCAGCGGCCTGATCGCGCTGGCCGGCGCCGGCGTGCTCGATGCGTATGGCGTGATGTTCACGGCCTCGCTGGGCGACAGCTATGCGATCACCGAAACGATGGTGCGCGCCGCGCCGATGATCTTCACCGGACTGGCGGTGGCGGTCGCCTTCCGGGCAAAATTCTGGAACATCGGCGCCGAGGGTCAATTGCTGGCCGGCGCGGTGGCCAGCTGCTTTGTCGGCGCCATCCCGATGCCGGGACCGCTCGCCATGGTGTTGATGGCGGTCGCAGGCGCTGCGGCCGGGGCCGCGGTCGCGCTGGTGCCGGCGACCCTCAGGGTAAAATTCAAGGTCGACGATGTCGTCAGTTCGCTGCTGCTCAACTCGGTCATCTACTACGCGCTGATGGCGCTGATCGAAGGACCGTGGAAGGACTCCTTCAGCGGCTATCCGATCTCGCCGCCGATAGAGGATTCGGCCAATTTCCCTGTGCTGATCGAAGGTACAAGGCTGCATCTCGGCGTTATCGTGGCGCTGCTGGCGGCACCGCTGATCTGGTTCCTGATCGTGCGCACCACGCTCGGCTTCAGGATAAGGGTCACCGGCGAAAACCCGGAAGCGGCCAGATATGGCGGCATCCATGTCGAGCGCGTGCTGATCTCGACAGCGCTGCTGTCCGGCGCGCTGGCCGGACTGGCCGGCGTCGGCGAGGTCGGCGGCGTGCATTTCCAGGTGATGAGCGACATCTCGCCGGGCTACGGCTATTCCGGCATCGTCGTGGCCATGCTGGCGCGGCTCAACCCGCTCGGCGTCGTGCCGGCGGCGATCTTCCTTGCCGCCGTGATGACCGGCGCCGAGGCGATGTCGCGGGCGACCGGCGTGCCGGCCTTCCTCAGCGATGTCATCCAGGGCACTGCACTGCTCGCCATGCTGGTGGCGCTGCTGTTCACCGCCTATCGCATCCGCCGCGTCGGGGTTGCCCGATGAGCGCGGTGTTCGAACAGATCTTCCAGGTCGGTTTTCTGGCCGCGATCATTCGTATCGCCACGCCGCTGGCTTTTGCAACGCTGGGCGAAATGTTCTCGGAACGGGCCGGCGTGCTCAATCTCGGCATCGAAGGCATCATGCTTTTGTCGGCGATGACAGGCTTCACTGCTGCCAGCCTCAGCGGCAGCCTGTGGCTCGGCGTGCTGGCGGCGGTGCTGACCGGCATGCTGATGGGCGCGCTGCATGCGTTGTTCACGGTGGTGCTCGGCCTCAGCCAGCATGTCTGCGGCATCGGCGTGACGCTGTTCTCGTCGGGCCTTGCCTATTTCCTCTACCGGCTGATCTTCGGCCAGCAGTCTGTGCCGCCCAACATCAATGGTTTTCAGACGCTGCCGATCCCGATCCTGTCCGACATTCCGGTGCTCGGGCCGGCGGTGTTCAACCAGTTCGCGCTGGTCTACATGGCGATCCTGGCCATTCCGTTGGCCGCTTTCATACTCTACCGCACGCCATGGGGCCTGTCGGTGCGCATGGTCGGTGAAAATCCGCGTGCTGCCGATTCGGCCGGTGTCAGCGTCATCGCCACGCGCTTTCAGGCGGTTGTCCTCGGCGGCGCGCTGATGGGGCTGGCCGGCGCCTTCCTGTCGATGGCGCAGTTCAACGCCTTCACCTTCGGCGTCGTCTCCGGGCGCGGCTGGGTGGCGATCGCGCTGGTCGTCTTCGGTCGCTGGGATCCATGGCGCTCGGCGGGTGCGGCACTTCTGTTCGCCTTCGTCGATGCCTTGCAGCTGCGCATGCAGGCGAGCGGGCTCGGACACATCCCCTACGAGGCGTTCCTGATGCTGCCGTTCATCTTCACCATCGTCGCCATGGCTGTGATGTCGCGCAACGCGGTGGCACCGTCGGCGCTGCTCAAGCCATTTAGACGGGAAGAGCGCTGACAGCCGGGCGGCTGTCGGCGTAGCTGTTCACATCGCGGTAAAACCGTTGTCGACGAACAGATGCGTGCCGTTGACGAAGCTCGACTCGTCGCTGGCGAGGTAAAGCGCCGCCCTCGCCACCTCTTCCGGCTCGCCGATGCGGCCCTGCTGCGCGGCCAGCGCTGCGTCCGAGACATCGACGCCGAGCCTGCCGAGGTCGGCAACCTCGCGCAGGCCGTGCGGCGTGCGGATGAAGCCCGGGCAGACGGCGTTGCAGCGGATGTTGCGGTCGCGGAACTCGACGGCGATGGCGCGGGCGAACATGTGGCAGGCGCCCTTGGTGGTGTCGTAGAGCACTTCGTTGGGAGTAGCCGCCACCGCCGAGATCGACGAGGTGCAGACGATCGAGCCGCCGCCCGCCGCAATCATGCCGGGCAAAACGGCGCGCGTCATCAGGAACATCGAGCGCACATTGACGGCATGCAGCCAATCCCATTCCTGCACCGTGGTCTCCAGGAAGGGCTTTATCACGATGGTGCCGGCGTGGTTGAACAGCACGGTGATGGGCCCGAGTTTTTCGATAGCACCCTTCACGGCGGCTTCGACCTGTGCCTCGTCGGAGACGTCGGCGACAAAATGCTCGGCGACATGGCCGCGTGCCCTGATTGTCGCTGCGGTTGCGGCGGCCGCCTCGCCGTTGCGGTCGATGATCGCCACCTTGGCGCCTTCGGCGGCGAACAGCTCCGAGGCTGCTCCACCCATTCCCGTCGCGCCGCCCGAAATGATGGCGACCTTGCCGGCCAGTCTTGTGCCCATTTTTTTTGCCCCTATGTGACGATTTCGCTTTGCTGGTTGGGTGATGCTACCGCGCCGGCGCCGGGCGGCCAATCCACGAATTGAGTGCCGCGAGGGCAAGGTCATAGGTCCATTCGGACGCAGACCCGAAAACGGACGCGCCATACGGATCGGCCGCCCGAGTGCCCCTGTAAGCAAGTGGCTACCAACTTCCCATCACATAAGAGAAAATTATTCTAGATTTGACCGAAAAATAGCAATCGACAAAGTCTACAAGTTTTATAGATTAACCGACGAGACGGAGGTCGATATGTCCTATATCCAGAACGCCCAGACGGATCGCAGTGGTCAGCGGGCGGCCAATGCCCAGACCTTCCGCCCGGCCTATGCCGGGGCTTTCGCCTATCTCGTCTTTGCCCTTGCGTTCGTGTTCACCGGGGCCGTTGTTCTGGGTCTTATTCCCTGAGTCGTCAGATCGACCGGGGTTAGCTGCCCCACCACTTACAGGCAATTGGAGTTGAATGAACCGAATCCTCGGCGTGCTTTCGCGCGCCCGACACCACGGAGGACATGGCAATGCCGATCGAGTTCACGCATATTCCCGGCAAGACCGCCGATGCCGCGGTTCCTTTTTTCTACGACTTTGCCGAGACCGCGACCAAGCTCGGGCTGATTGAGGACGGCGGCTTCCGCAAGATCGTCGTCGACGATTCGGCCGGACTGCTGACCAACATGGATCTTGCGGCCCAGGTGCTCGATCGCACCTCGTCGCTGGAAGTCGTGCTCACCCATTGGGCGGGCGTGGTCGAACCGACTGTGGCGGCCCGCCAACTGGCGTCGATCGACAGGCAAAGCGGCGGACGCCTGGCGCTGAGAATGATCAGCGAGCCGCTGAGCGATGCCGACGCCGAAACACGGCCGGTCGGGCACACCGTCATCTGGCAGCGAATAGACGAATATCTGGTGCTGCTGAAGCGGCTGTGGTCGAACGACCGGCCCTTCGACCACGAAGGAACGTTCTACAGCATCAAGGGCGGCTACGTGCCGCGCAAGGGACCGCACGGCGCCGACCTGGTCATCCGCATGGGCGGGCAGTCCGGAACGGCGCTCAAGGTGGCCGGCCGACATGCCGATGTCTTTGAACTGGCGCCGGGCTCGATCGACGAGATCCGGCAATTGATGGAGCGGGTGCGCCGCTCCGCCGCCGAACATGGCCGGGCCGGCAAGCTGCGCTTCGCGCTTCCGGTCGGGATTCACCAGGGTGCTTCCGCCTCCGGTCACAAGGCGGTCGATGTTGCCGGGCCGCCAGCCCAGGCCGCCCTGTCGCTGCTTGCCTATGCAGCCCTCGGGATCGATGAATTCATGATTGTCGGTGTCGACACGCCACGCGAGATCGCAACGCTCGGCCGGGAAACGATCGCCCTGCTGCGCAATTCGCTGGCGCGTCGCGAACACGAGGCATTCCAGCCTGGGGCATATGCGTCTCGTGCAGGATTGGAGACGCGCGCAACGGGCTGAACTCCTTCAGCCTTTTGTTGCCTCTGGCCTGTCGCCAAGCCGCGACAGGCCTTCAATGACAGCGCCCGAATCCGCCAGCGCGCCGAAGACGCCATCTTCGACCGTCACCATATGAAGCGCGGCCTCGTGGGCTTGTTTGTCGCCGCTGGCGCAGGCGTCGGAAATCGTCAGGCATTGAAAGTTGCGGTCGCAGGCTTCGCGCAGCGTGGTGTGGACGCAGACATCCGTCGTGCATCCGGAAAACATGAGATGCGTGATGCCTTGCGCGCGGAGCACAAGCTCGAAATCCGTATAAATGAAGGCGCTGTTGCAGGTCTTGTCGACGATGATGTCCTGCGGTGCCACGTCGATCTCCGGAACGATCTGGAACCCCGTGCCCGAGCGCAGCAGGATATCGGTGCCGTCGAGACCGGAGCGCTTGCGGCGCCATTTTTCGTAAGGCGTCATATCGGCCATGTCGGCCCTATAGCCCTGCCTGGTATGGATGACCCTGACGCCGGCCTTGCGCGCGGCCGCGATCAGCCGGCTCACCGTCGGCAGGATCGCCCTCAGAGGCGACGGGTCATAGCCCTGCCTGGCGAAGTAGCCCGTCGTCGACAGGAAATCCTGCTGCAGGTCGATGACGATCAGCGCGGTGTTTTCGGCCACCAGCCTGCCGTCAAAGGGAAAGTCGAAGGGCGTTGCCTTGATCATCCGGGCGCTCCCTGCTTTGGCCGCTACCATAGTGGATCAACGCGATGACACCAGATGCTGGGCGTCGTGCAGGCGTCGATAGATTCCGCCGGCACGGATCAGTTCGCTGTGCGACCCCTGCTCGACGACGCCCGACTCCGAGACGACGACGATGCGGTCGGCGCCGCGGATCGTTGCCAGCCGGTGTGCGATGACCAGCGTGGTTCGGCCCTCGGCAAGTTCGGCCAGCGACTTCTGGATTTCGCGCTCGGTCTCGGTGTCGAGCGCCGACGTCGCCTCGTCGAGGATCAGGATCGGCGGGTTCTTCAAGAACATACGGGCAATCGCCAGCCGCTGCTTCTGGCCGCCGGACAGTTTTACGCCGCGCTCGCCGATGATCGTGTCGTAACCGGCCGGCAGGCCTGATATCATGCCGTCGAGCTGCGCCCGCCGCGCGGCATCGGCGATGGCGCCGTCGGAGGCGCCGAGACGGCCATAGGCAATGTTTTCGCGGATCGAGCCGCCGAACAGGAAGACATCCTGTTGGACGATGCCGATCTGGCCGCGCAGCGAAGCGAGCGTCATGTCCCTGATATCGATGCCGTCGATGCTGATCCGCCCGGCGCTGACTTCGTAGAACCGCGGCAGCAGCGAGCATATGGTGGTCTTGCCGGCACCTGACGGCCCGACGAAGGCGATGGTTTCGCCGGCGCGGATGGTGAGATCGATATCCTTCAGCACCGGCTTGCCGTCGCCGTAGCCGAAGCTCACACCGCGATATTCGATGGAGCCCTTGAGGCCGCTGGCGGTAACGGCACCGGGCCGGTCGGCGATGTCGGGTTCGGTGTCGAGCAACTCTGTGTAGCGGCGGAAGCCGGCAATGCCTTTTGGATAGGTCTCGATCACCGAATTGATCTTCTCGATCGGCCGCACGAAGACGCCGACCAAAAGCAGGAAGCCGACGAAGCCGCCATTGCTCAGGCCTCCCGTGATGACGAGGTAGCTGCCGGCAATCATGACCACGAGCTGGATCAGCCTTATGCCCATGTAGTTCAGCGAATTGCTGGCCGACATGATGCGGTAGGCGTCGAGCTTGGTCTGGCGGTAGCGCTGGTTGTCATGCGCGAACAGCGTGCGCTCATGCTCCTCGTTGGCGAAGGCCTGGACGACGCGCATGCCGCCGACATTCTCCTCGATGCGGACGTTGAAATCGCCGACACGCCGGTAGAGCGCCTGCCAGTTGCGCTCCATGCGGTCGCCGTAGCGCATCGTCACCCAGGCGATCAGAGGCACGATCACCGCCGTGATCAGCGCCAGATGCATGTTGACCGTGAACATCAGCACGAAGGCGCCGGCGAACGTCATGATGGCGATGAACAGGTCCTCGGGGCCATGATGCGCGATCTCGCCGATCTCCTCGAGATCCTTGGTGACGCGACCGACGAGATGGCCGGTCTTGTGGTTGTCGTAGAAGCGGAACGACAGTTTCTGCAGATGATCGAAGCTCTTGCGCCGCATCTCGGTCTCGATGTTGATGCCAAGCATGTGGCCCCAATAGGTGACGACCGCCATCAGCACCGTGTTGAGCAGATAGATTACCAGCAGCCCAGCCGAGGCGATGATGATCAGCGTCCAGTCCTGCCGTGGCAGGAGCTGGTCGACGAAGGTGCGGACCGCCATGGGAAAGCCGAGTTCGAGCAGGCCGGCCAGCACCGCGCAGGAGAAGTCGAGCGCGAACAGCCCCTTCCAGGGCGCGTAATAGGACAGGAAACGTCTGATCATCGAGGTGAACCGCAAGCTGTCTTGATGGACGCGGCGAGGGCACCGGCCGCCATCGATGGGCGCTGCCTACAATCGGCAGGGTAGGGCCGGCAATATGCCAGGGCCGACTTCATTGCCTGCTTTTCCACATCAGCGCCATGAAATAGGGGCCGCCGACGAAGGCGGCGATGAGCCCGGCCGGCACCTGCCAGGGAAAGATCAGCGTCCGGCCTGCCCAGTCGGCGGCAACGAGGATCAGCCCGCCTGTCATGGCCGAGGCCAGAAGCTGCGGCACGGCACGGCGGAAGCCGAGCATGCGCGCGAGATGCGGCGCCATCAGGCCGACGAAGCTCAGCGGGCCGATGACCAATGTCGCGGTTGCGGTGGCCAGCGCGGTAAGTGCCAGCAGAATGGCGCGAACCCGTCCAAGCCGCAGGCCAAGGCCACGCGCGGCAGTTTCGCCGAGCGGCACTATATCGAGCCAGCGCGCCGTCAGCGGCGCCAGCGCGAGGACGGCGACCGCGACCGCAGCGGCAGTGAAGGCATCATTGGGCGTTGCGCGATAGGTCGATCCCGATAGCCAGGCGAGCAGGAAGCCCGTGCGCGGATCGCCGCTGGCCAGAAGCAGCGCGGCGAAGGCCGACGCGACCGTCGCCACGGCGACGCCGGCAAGCAGCAGCCGCGCCGGCGACAGTGCATTGCGCCGCCCGACCAGTACGACGATCGTCAGCGCCAGCAAGGCGCCCGCGAGTGCGGCGCCGAGCATTGCCGCGCGGTCGAAGCCGTCGCTGAGCAACAGCAGCGCCAGCACGCCGAAAGAGGCGCCGCCGGAAATGCCGAGCACTTCGGGTGCTGCCATCGGGTTGCCGGTCATGCGCTGCATCAGCGTGCCAGCGACCGCGAGCAGGACGCCCGCCGACAGGGCGACGACGACGCGAGGCGCGCGCAGGGCAAGCAGCTCGGTCAAATCCTCGGATGCGATCCAGTGCCAGCCGCCTGCACCACGGCCAAAGCCCATTGCGACGACAACCGCGAGGATGAGCGCCAGCAGGCCGGCGATCAACGGCAGGCCGTTTGTCGGCAGGCGTACGGACGACATCATGTCGGCCTGCCTTTCGGGGGTGGTTCGCATTCGCGGCAACAGGAACAGCAGCAGCGGCGCGCCGAGCAAAGCGGTCGCGGCGCCGGCGGGGATTTCGCCGGCGAACGGCAGATGCTGCACCAGACGGTCGGTGAGCCAGAGCAGGGCGCCGCCGACCAGCGGCGACCAGACCAGGCGGCGGCCAAGCGTGCGCGCTCCGGCCAGCCGCGCCAGCGCCGGGGCAGCGAGCGCCACGAACCCGATGACGCCGACCTCGGCGACGACCAACGCGCCAAGCGAGACGGCGACAGCCATGCCGGCAAGGCGGATGACGGCCGGGCGGGTGCCGAGCGATGCCGCGCCGTCGTCGCTGAGATCGAGCAGGCGTAGCGGTCGCCAGAGCAGGAACGCGGCGCAGATGCCGGCCAGCAGCCACGGCGCCAGAGCAACGACGGCCGCATCGCCATTCTGCACCAGCGAGCCGCTCTGCCAGATGAACAGCTCCTCGGTGTATTCGCGGTTGAGCGCCATCAGCAGCGCGCCGGCCGAACCGAAAGTGAGGCTGACGACGAGGCCGGCGATGATGATCGACACTGGCGAAAAGCTGCGCCCGCGCGCCAGTGCGAAAACGGCTGATGTGGCGAGAGCGCCGCCAGCCAGCGCCACCCCTTCACGGCCGCCTTCCAGCAGCCATGGTGCGTAGAGGGTGGCGGCCGCCAAAGCGAGGCTTGCTCCGGCATTGGTGCCGATCGTGGTCGGCTCGGCCAGCGGGTTGCGCAGCACATGCTGCATGACCACACCGGCGAGACCGAGCGCCGCGCCGGCCAGCACGCTGACGGCGACACGTGGCAGGAAAGCATAGCGATACAGCAACTGCACTGGATCGGATGTGTCGGGGGCGGTGAGCGCCTGCCACCACAGGTGCGTCGGCAGAACATGGATGAGATCGAAGACGGTCAGCATCAGCGCCAGACCCGCGGGCACGGCAACCAGCAGGATGAGCGCGCCGATGCCGTCGCGCTGTCGCGGCAGGGACATTGCCTGAGCGATCATGCCGCTGCCATGAATTC
Organism: Mesorhizobium sp. M7A.F.Ca.US.005.03.1.1; assembly: GCF_003997975.1. Lineage (NCBI taxonomy): Bacteria > Pseudomonadati > Pseudomonadota > Alphaproteobacteria > Hyphomicrobiales > Phyllobacteriaceae > Mesorhizobium > Mesorhizobium sp. M7A.F.Ca.US.005.03.1.1. The sequence continues at coordinate 44,405 of NZ_RZRO01000037.1, read as the reverse complement.
GGCGAAACGCCCGGCGGCAGTGAGACCGCCGAACGGCCAGACCGGCGGAATGGTCCGCACCTGGCCGTTCCGGACGCAGGGCAGGTTGGCCCAGAGCGAGTTGCGGGCGATCCTGATCCTGACGTGCGGCGGGATCGGATCGAGCGAGATCAGTTGCGCCTCGCCGACGGCGACCAGTTCCTCGATGCCGACCGTCGAAAAACCCCATTCATTGGTGGCGCCGGTCCAGGCGTTGACGAGGCCGAGTCGGTCGAGGACGTCCTGCAGCAGGCTGCCGGCGCCGTAGACGCGGACATGGCGATCGTCGAACATGCTGACGACGCAGACCGGTTTTTGCACCGCCCGCTCCAGCCTGGCACGCGCTTGGGCGATAGAGGCTTCGATGCGCCCGACAAGGTTTTCTGCTTCCGTCCCACGGCCAAGCATGTTGCCAAGCTGCAGCGTCACCTGCTGCGCCTGCGCGTAAGGTGGAGCCTTGCCGCTGTAGAACGGCACATTGAAGGTCGGCGCCAATCTGGTGAAGCTGTTCTCGTCCAAGCCATAGCCATAGGCGCCGACGATCAGGTCGGGCCGCAATTCCCGAAGCAGTTCGAGATTGGGCTCGCTGCGCGACCCCAGGTCGATGGTGGCCTGCGGCAGCGCCGGGCCCTGGACCCAGTCGCCATAACCCCTGGTGTCGCCGACGGCGAGCGGCGACAGGCCGAGCGAGACCACCAGTTCGGCCGATGTCCATTCCAGGCAGACGACGCGGGCAGGTGCCGCGCGTGCCGTGCCGCCCGGCAAAGCGAGACCGGTCGCGGCGAGGCCGGCAAGGTACTGGCGCCGTGTCAGCGCCGCCATTTTGGGCCGGCCCGCCACATTGCTTCTACCATGTGTATTTCACCGAACCGTTGATCCTGCGGCCCTCGCCGTAGAAGCAGCCGAAGCCCGAGGAGAAGCAGGAGGCGACGTAGCGTTTGTCGAACAGATTGCTGGCATTGAGGCTGAGCGTGGCGTTCTGCCAGGCGTAATGCACCGCCGCGTCGGCGAGCACGACCGACGGAACCTTGAAGCTGTTGGCGTCGTCGCCATAGGTCGAGCCGACATAACGGACACCGGCGCCCAGGCCGAGACCTTCGAGCTTGCCGCTCATGAAGGTGTAATTGGCCCAAAGCGATGCGGAATGGGCCGGCACGCCGAAGGGCGTGTTGCCCTCGTTGCTGACCCAGACGCCGTTGACGTCTTCGACAGCGGTCGCCCTGGTGATCTTCGTGTCGAGATAGGTGTAGGCCGCTCTCAGGTCGAAGCCGGAATCGAGGCTGGCAACGGCCTCGAGTTCCACGCCGCGCGAACGGATCTCACCGGTCTGGAACAGATCGTTGGGCGAGCCCTCATTACCGGAACGCACGACATTCTGTCGGGTCAGGTCGAAAACCGATGCCGTAATGAAGGAATTCCAGCCGGTCGGCTGGTACTTCAGCCCGATCTCGTACTGCCTGCCGGTCTCGGGCACGAACAGATTGCCGTCGCTGTCGGCGCCGGCCACCGGCTGGAACGATTCGGAGTAGCTGACATAGGGCGCAAGCCCGTTGTCGGCGAGATAGACGAGCCCCGCCCGGCTGGTGAAGGCGTTGTCCTTCTGCTCGGGAATGTAGCCGCCGGCCAGATTGTCGTAGACCTTGGCGTCCGACCAATCCTGGCGGCCGCCAAGGGTCAGCCGCCAGTTGCCGAACTTGACCTGGTCCTGGGCATAGAGACCGACCTGCTGCTGGGTGGTGTCGGTATCGGTGTAGGGCGTCAGATCGGTGATCGGGTACCCGTAAACCGGATCGAAGATGTTGAAACCGTCCTCGACGGTCCCTTCCGAGGCATAGTCGCGGTAAGTGTAGCGTTTGTAGTCGAGGCCGACGAGCAGCGTGTGGGCAAGCGGCCCGGTGCCGAAATCGGCTTGTGCCTGGTTGTCGATGGTGACGCCGCTGAGTTTGGTGCCGCCGGCATCTGCGTAACGGTAGTAGTCGCCGCTTGAAGGTTCCAGGCCGTTCGAGTCCGTCAGTCCGCCACCAAAGACGCCCTCCTCGGTGTGAGTGAGGTGGACGTAGCGGGCATGCTGTCGCACCTGCCAGGTTTCGTTGAAACGGTGATCGAATTCGTAGCCGATCGAGGCCTGGTCGGTGTCGTAGGAATCGAAGCCGGGTTCGCCGACGAACATGCTGTTCGGCAGGTACTTGCCGTCCTTGCCCGGTATGACCGTGCCGTAGGCAGGCAGGTACTGCATCGCCCATCCCGAGCGGTCGCGCTGATAGTTGGCGAGGATGGTCAGGCTGGTGTCGGCATCGGGCTGCCAGGTGATCGCCGGCGCGATGAAGATGCGATCGTCCTTGACGAAATCGGTCTGCGTGTCGCCCATGTGAGCGGCACCGGTGAGGCGAAACAGCAGCGACTTGTCGGCGTTCACGGCACCGCTGAAATCGAACTTGCCTTCATAGCGATTGAAGCTGCCGCCACCGAGTTCGATCTCGCGCAGGTTTTCCTCGGTCGGCCGCTTGCTGACATAGTTGATGATGCCGCCGGGGCTAGCCTGGCCGTAGAGCACCGACGCTGGTCCGCGCAGCACCTCGTAGCGTTCCGCGCCATAGGAATCGAGTGCGGTGAACAGGGTGAAATTGCTCTCCTTAAGCTGCAGCCCGTCCCTGTAGAAGACGCCGTTGGCGTTCGAAATGCCGCGCAACTGCAGGCCGAGGCCGCGATTGTCGGTGCCGTAGAGATCGCCGGTGGCGCCGGGCGTGTAGCGCAGAACGCCGCCGAGGTTGTCGATCGCCTGTGCTTCCATCTGGTCCTTGGTGATCACCGATATCGACTGGGGCGTCTCGATCAGCGGCGTGTCGGTCTTGGTGCCGGTGGAGCCCTTGGTGGCCACGTAGCCCTTGACCGGCCCGAAGGCGCTTTCGACACGTTCCTGGACGTTGATCGGGTCCAGGGTGGTGGTGACCGTCTCCTGGGCCAGTGCATGGCCGCAGCCAAGCAGGGCCGGCACCGACACCGCTGCGATCAGCAGGCGCTTTCGCGCCATCCGGTCCTGCCAAATCAGTCCACGTCCCGAGATCATCCTGCGCCCCCTTTTCCAAATTTCATGTCGATATTGCCGGTCGCGACGATTTGTTGATCGTTGCAGTCATCTTCAATGTTGACTAGTAAGGTCATGTTTCATAGTCAACCGGGCATGAGCCGTCGAAAGCCGGAATCTGGAAATGCGGGCGGCCGCACTGGAGAAAAGCCATGAGCATGGCTGGAATTGATGCCCAGACTGCCTTCCATATCGACGCGGTGCGCTTTGCCGTCGGCGAGCGGACGCTGCTCGGTCCGGTCTCGCTCGAACTGGAGCGCTCGCGCGTCTATGGGCTGATCGGCCACAATGGTTCGGGCAAGTCGACGCTGATCAAGCTCATGGCGCGCCAGCAGCCGGCGAGTTCAGGCGCCATCACTTTCGCCAAGCGTCCGCTGCCGCAATGGGGCGCCCGCGAATTTGCCCGCGCGCTTGCCTATCTGCCGCAGACGACGCCGGCGGCGACCGGCCTGACCGTGCGCGAACTGGCGACGTTGGGACGCTATCCCTGGCACGGCGCGCTTGGCCGTTTCCGCGCGCAGGACAGGCAGCATGTCGAGGAGGCGCTGGCCCTGACCGACATGGAAGGTTTTGCCGACCGGCTGGTGGACGAATTGTCGGGCGGCGAGCGCCAGCGCGCCTGGCTCGCCATGCTGGTGGCGCAGAACGCCGGCGTCATGCTGCTCGACGAGCCGATCTCGGCACTCGACATCGCCCATCAGGTCGAGGTGCTCGGGCTGGTCAAGGAACTCAGCCGCAAACGCGACCTATGTGTCGTCGTCGTGCTGCACGATCCCAACATGGCGGCGCGCTACTGCGACGAACTGATCGCGCTCAAGGACGGCAAGCTGCTGACGCGCGGCACACCCGGCGAGATCATGCGCAGCGATGTTCTGAAAGGCATTTTCGGCGTGGAGATGGGCGTGTTCGCGCACCCCGTCACCGGCCAGCCCGTCGGCTATGTGCAGTGACGAGATCTGGTGCGGCGGCGGGAAATAGAAGGCGGCTGGCCGCTGTGAGAACAAGGAAGAAGCTGTTGTCGAGAAGTGGTTTGTTGGCGGCGTTGGTCGCATCCGTCATCCTGTCGGCCGGCAGCGCGATGGCCCAGGAGCAACCCGCCGGTGCCGCGCCGGCGATTGATGCCCCCACCCCGGCTGCTCCCACGGCCCCAGCGCCGATGGCGCCGGCGCCCGCCGCACCGGCAGTCGCTCCGCCGGCCACGATGGCGCCTTCGCAGCCGGGCACCCAGCCGAACACGGCCGCGCCAGCCGAGGCCGGACCTTCGACGGCGATGGAATTGACCTTGCCGCATGACCTGTCGCCATGGGGCATGTTCATGGCGGCCGATATCGTCGTCAAGGCGGTGATGATCGGGCTGGCCTTTGCCTCCCTCGTCACCTGGACGATATGGCTGGCCAAGTCGCTGGAGCTTTTCGGCGGCAAGCTGCGCATCCGTCGCGCCGTGCGGGCGATCGGCAAGGCCGCCACGCTGAAGCAGGCCAGCAGTACCCTCGACCGCAGCGGCGGCCCGGGCGCGCTGCTGGTGCGGGCGGCCGAGGAGGAGACCGCACTCTCAGCCGGCGCCCTCGATCATGTCTCAGGCGATGGCCTCAAGGAACGGGTTACGTCGCGCCTGTCGCGCATCGAGGCGGCGGCGGCGCGGCGCATGTCACGCGGCACCGGCGTGCTGGCGACGATCGGCTCGACCGCGCCCTTCGTCGGCCTGTTCGGCACGGTCTGGGGCATCATGAACGCCTTCATCGGCATCTCGCAGGCGCAGACCACCAATCTCGCCGTGGTCGCGCCGGGCATCGCCGAAGCGCTGCTGGCCACCGCGATGGGCCTGGTCGCGGCCATACCGGCCGTCGTCATCTATAACGTCTTCGCCCGCTCGATAGCCGGCTATCGGCAGATCCTCGCCGATGCCTCGGCAGGGGTCGAACGACTGGTCAGCCGCGACCTCGACTTCCGCACCGTCGCGCCGGCCGCGCCACTGGCAGCGGAGTAGCGCCATGGGAAGCAGAATCCGACAGACCATGGATGACGATCTCGAGGAAAGCCACGAGATCAACGTCACCCCGTTCATCGATGTCATCCTGGTGCTGTTGATTATCTTCATGGTCGCGGCACCGCTGGCCACGGTGGATGTCAATGTCGACCTGCCGGGTTCGACCGCAACGCCCGCGCCGAGGCCCGAGACACCGCTGTTCCTGACGCTGAAGGACGATCTGACGCTGGCGATCGGCAATGACGGCGTGCCACGCCCGGCTTTCGCCGCGACGCTGGACGCCAAGACCAAGGGCGACAAGCAGACGCGCATCTTCCTGCGCGCCGACAAGGCGGTCGCCTATGGCGACCTGATGGAGACGATGAACCTGTTGCGCGGCGCCGGCTATCTGAAGATCGCGCTGGTCGGCCTGGAGACGGCTCCCGCGTCCAATGCCCCCGCGCCCACAGCCACCGGTGCGGCGGCGCCATGACGCAAGCGGTCGCCGTGCCCTCGGTCCAGATGTCGCGCTTCGGCTGGCGCGACCTTGGCTTGTGGGCCGGTGCTGCCGCGCTGGTCCTCGGAGCCCATGTCGCGGTCGCCTATGCAGTGCAGAATCTCACCATGGTCACCGAAGCGGACGGCGGTCCGCCACCGGCCCAGGTGATCGAGATGGCGCCGATGGTGGTGATGCCGGCCGTACAAGAACAGGTCGCCGCGCTGGACGCGGTGACGCCAGATCAGACCGAACCGACACCGACGACCGAGCCGACACCTGAAGAACCGGTCGAAAAGGCGGAGCCGGTTGTCGAGCCGCCGGAAGCGGTCGCGCCCGACGAGGCCGAACCCAACCGGACCGAAACGACTGAAGAGGCCGATCAGCCGCCGCCGGATGAGGTCATCCCGGATGTTGTCGAGGCTGTCACGCCAGACGTCGTCATTCCCTTGCCGCAGCCGAAACCGGTCGAAATTGTCAAAGACAAGAAACCGGTCGAGGCCAAGGCGAAAAAACCTGTCGAGAAGCCCAAGCCGCGGCTTAAGAAGGAGAAGGCGGCTCCGCCGAAGACGGCAACCGTCGCCAGCGCCGACGCACGGCCCGCGGCCAGGACCGCCGCGCCGAAAGCAGCGGAATCGACGTCGCGCTCCGGCGACTCCAGCAAATGGGACTCCCGTCTGGGTGCCTGGATCAAGCGGCACACGCGCTATCCCAGTTCTGCCAAGGCCCGAGGCGTGGAAGGCAGGCCGTATGTCGCCTTCACGGTCGACTCGTCCGGCCGGGTCCTGTCTGCCAGGCTCTCTCGTTCCTCCGGGGATGCGGATCTGGACCGTGCGGCGCTCGCCGTGCTGCAAGGCGCCACGGTGCCGGCACCGCCGCCGGAACTCGGTTCGCGTCTGAGCCGTACAGCGCCGTTCGTGTTCAGCCTGCGCAACTAGGACCGAATTTGGTCTAAGCGGCCTGTCAGTAGGCCAGCGACAGGCTCAGGGCCTCGACCTGTTCGAGATAGAAACGGCATTTCGTGCGCAACAGCCCGAGGCTCGGGTCATCGGCTCCGTTGATTTCGATGGTCTGCATCATGAAGTCGAAATGGGCGTGGAAGGCGTCCACTGTACCCCAGAGACTGTCGGCCTGGCAGCTGTCGGCAATCGCCATCGAGACGAGTTGGCGGGCCTCGATCTGCGCGGCGACAGGCGATGGCGGCCGCCTGACGATCAAGACGTCGAGCCGGCTGAAAATGCTTTCCCTGGCATCGACGCTTCTGATGTTGGCTATCATGTTCATGTGCAGGTCCCCTTGGCATTCCAGACGCGCAATAGGTTCCGGTCTGAAATTGAAAAACTGGTGAGCAGAGCATTTTCAGCGGCGCCAATGAGCGCGTGGCGTTTTGGCGGGCGACATGCATCAAGCTAGCGCGACCGGATGCCGGTCCTGCGGGCAGGATGCAATCAGGGCCGGGATGGCGGTTGCATCGGAGGGATGGCCCCTGATGATGTTGGCGACCTCGGCATCTGCCTGCTCGAACCAGTAGACCATGTCGGCGCGGTGCAGGTCCGTCGCGGCTTTCTTCAGCAGCGGCAGCAGGCTTTGCAATGCGCACAGCGTCTCCCAGCGGTTTGGCCGCGAGGTCGAGCCGGCCACCGCGCATGCTGACGATTGCATCTCGTTAGGCTCTCCGTGGCTGGGCGGCGCGATTGTCTTTTGCCTGCGCCTTGGGGTGCAGCGGGTTGCCGCTGAGCTGCGCGTGCCTGGCTGGCCGTGCGCCGCGAAGAACGTCGAAGGCCTCTGCATAGGCCATGCCCAGCAGATAGGAGATCATCGGAAAACGGCTTGCTTCGGCCATTTGCACGAGCTCATTGGTCATCGACGAAATATATTGAAGACTATCGATTTCCGACTGGCGTAAGGATTGATTTGGCACGTGCTGCTCCTGTCTCTGGTTATACCCTGGGAACGCGTTACTGGCCGAATACACATTGTTGGTCGACTAATTGATGGATTGGCCCGCGGTGGAGGGATCTCTTTCCGGGGTCGAGAGGGTCAAGGCATAGATCGGTGCGTCGGTGAGGCTGTCGAGACCAAGCAGCCGCTTGATCGCGGAATGACTGAGCGCGGCTGTCGGGCAGGCCGACAGGCCATGATTGGTCGCCGCCAGCATGATGTTCTGGCCGATATGGCCGGCCTCGATCAGCACGACACGATAGGCGTTGGCGTCCTCATATTTCCACATCGTGCGGTCGAGCCTGGCGCAAAGCAGGATCAGGCACGGCATGGCGTCAGCCCACTCCTGTCCGCCGACCAGTTCGGAGATCTTCGGCAGATGGTTCGCGGAAATCCTGCCAAGGTCGTGGTCGGCGGCGGAATAGTGATAGACACCGGGTTCGAGGCCATCGACGCCGAGCGCGACCACATAGGCCTCATAGGGATTTCGCGCGCCGCCGGAAGGGGTCATGCCAAGCGGCAGGGTGCCGACGCAATTGGCGGTCTCACCGATGATGCCGAGCCCTGCGAACAGGCAATCGGAAAGCTGTTTGGCCGTGATGGTGGGCTGAGCCGCCGTGCGGTTGGTGCGGCGCCGCGCCATCAAGCCAAGAAGTTCGTTGTCTTCCAGTGCATTCGGCAGCTGGATGGCGCCGGCGGAATTCTTGAGCAGGAGGTCCGGCTGCGGCGTATGGCCGGCGCGTTCCATCTGCCGCTCTTCCGCTTGCTCGATGGTCATGTATTCGCTGTCCTGGACGCAGAAATGCATCAGCGCCGTCGGAAGCCCCCAACTCCATTGTCCTGAAAACTGTTCCTCCTGCTCGGCGAGAGGCGATCCGGCGGTGACCAGGGCGGAAAAATCGAGCAACCGGGGAACGACAGCTTTCAGCTCGGACTTCGACCAGCCATGGGCGCGGGCAATGTCCGCCGTCGATGCCCATTTGTCCCACGATGCGAGAAGGCCGACCATATCAGGGCTGCATTCAAATACGCTTCTGGTCAGGAAGTTGCATGCCGTGACCTTGTTCGGGCCAGGGTAGAAAACAAGCGTTTTCGAAGAGCGCATTTTCATGAAGCTGGATGCCATCTGCGGAGCCGAAGCGCCGACAAGCGAACCGCTCGTCGGCGCAGAACGGCTTCAGCGCTTGTTGTAGTGCATGCCCTGCGAAAAGAAGACGGTCTGCGTGCCGGCGGCAATCGTCAGCTTCGGAGTATTGGTCACTTTCTTGGCCATTTTTATCCCTTTCCTGACCCCAATCTGGGATCCGTTGAAGGACCCCCGGAACGGGATCCGCGCGAAGAAAGGTAAGGTCGGAAGAGTTAATGGTTTGTTAAAATTATAGTAAAACCACGAGTCGAAGGCGGATGCGTGGATTATCTTTCTTGGTACCAAAGTGTAAAATATCGATTTTATTCAGATACAGAGTAGACAATCGTTGGCGTACGCTTTATCGGCGTACGCTTATTCTTAATTGGCGTAAGACACGGCGATCCGAGGGATTAGCCCAACCCGTCCCGGGTGAGGCTGACAACCAGTTGGTCGACGCCCGGATCGTCGAGACTGATGACATGCGCCATGCTGATGGCATCCCTTGCGTGGATGTTGGCAATGTCGCGCCGCATGATGACGGACACGAATGCCGGGCCGGCCTCCGTCAGAAGCATGGCCTTGCCCATCAGCACCGGTTCGGAGATGGGAGCCCATTGCACGGAGATCAGCGACGGCTCTCCGGTCTGGCGGCGATTGATGCCGCTGAAATAAATCCAGTTCAGCCGCGAGATCGCCACGCCATAGTGATTGCCGCGCGCTCGTGCCCAGGTCGATCCCCGGCGCTCCGACCACCCGGTGACCCGTCGAAAGGTGACCAATTCGGCTTCGCGCCGCACGAAGGTCACCGAGCGCACCAGGAGGTCGAGGCGGCCCGGGATCGAGAAATAGGTGAAATAGGTGCCGCCCGCGATCGAAGGGCTGGGAGGGCGGATCATCTGGTTGAACAGGCTCTCGGACACCGGCGGCAGGCCGCGCATCACTGGCTCGGGTGTGCCGGGATCCTGGTACAGTTCCGCCTCGTCGATGCGAAAGTAGTCGCATATCAGCTTGGCTGTGGCCTTGTTGGGAACGGTCTGCCCTTGCAGGTAGCGTTCGAACTGGGTGCGATTGATGTGCAGCTCACGGCATACCGCGCTTACGGAGGCATGGTCCTTGCACAGCCGTCTAAGGTTTGCAGCGAGATTCTCGCGAATTGACACGTCTTTGCTTCCGCAGGCGGATTTTTCATTTCGACTCGAAATCCATATAGCGTCTCCGGTCGCCCCCGCCGAAACGCCTTGGCCACAACGCACAGAAAAAACTGATTTGGTAACGTCAATTTAGTGGGGCGGTTTGCAAAAAAAACGGAAACAATCGACGAGCGCTTCCGCCATAAGTCCAATTGACAAAAGTCTTGCCGGAGATTGCGAAAACAGGCGGCGCGGCGCGCGGCCTTTTAGGCGCGCCGGCACGGCAAATGCCAGCCGTGGAGGCCAGCCCGGACGAGCGTCGCGGACTGCATATGGCGCGGAGAGCGAGGAATTAATCCGCTGGTGGAGCTGAGGAGGATCGAACTCCTGACCTCGTCATTGCGAACGACGCGCTCTCCCAGCTGAGCTACAGCCCCGTCCAGCGGATGGGCGCATTTATCGGGCGCCGCGGTTTCCTGTCAAGGCGGAGGTTTGCCGAAATCCAGTGGCCTGGCAGCCGTACCGGCGCACCGTGGCAGGCGGCCCTTGCCGGTTTCGCGTGCAATGGCTACATGTCGGCAACAATTGGAGACCGGCATGCTCGCCCTCATTCAGACAATCGTCATGGCGCTCGACCTCTACTGGTGGATCATCATCGCATCGGCGATCTTTTCCTGGCTTTACGCCTTCAACGTCGTCAACTCGCGCAATCAGTTCGTCGGTTCCATCGGCAACATGCTCTATCGGCTGACCGAACCGGCGTTGCGGCCGATCCGCCGTTTCATGCCGGACCTTGGCGGCATCGACATCTCGCCGATCATCCTGCTTTTGATCCTGTTCTTCCTGCGGCAGTTCATATTGACCAGTGTGGCGCCTCTGGTCCTGTGAGGCCGATGATCGTATGAGCGCGCCGTTTCGCCTGCGCGATGATGGCGTCGAGCTGTTTGTCCGGCTGACGCCGAAGGCTGCGCTGGACAGGCTCGAAGGCATCGAGACCACGGCGGACGAGCGAAGCCATCTGAAAGCGCGCGTCAGCGCCGTGCCGGAAAACGGCGCCGCCAATCATGCGCTCGAAAAGCTGATTGCCAAGGCGATTGGCGTGCCGGGGTCCGCCGTCTCGGTTGTCGCCGGCGGCACGGCGCGGCTGAAGACCGTGCGCATTGAAGGCGATCCGGAGACGTTGGCGAAAAGCATCGAGGCGCTCGGCCATCAGGCCTGATGTCCTTGCCGGAGGGTCAATCCCCCAGCGGCAAACGCGGATCGTCAACTTTCAACGTGTTGACGCTCTGCTTGATGCGGCGCAGATTTTCCAGAACCCTTGGTCCGCGCGTCTCGGCGACCGAGGTGACGATCATGTCGACGATCGACAGCAGCGCATAGCGCGACGATGTCGGCTTGTAGATATTGCCGTCTTCCAGCGACTGGAAATGGATGACCGTGTCGGCGACCTTGGCGAGCGCGGAGTCCGGCGGGGTGATGGCGATCGTGGTGGCGCCATATTGCTGGGCGACCTGCACCGCATCGATGACCGATCGTGCATAGCCGGAGACGGAGAAGGCGATCAGCGTGGTGTCGGGGGTGGCGACGGCAGCGTACATGCGTTGCAACTGTCCGTCGATTTGCGCCAGCACGGACACGCCAAGCCTGAACAGCCGGTTCTGCATTTCGGTCGCCATCATCGACGAAATGCCACCGGAGCCGATGCACAGCACATTGCCGGAAACCGCGATGCGTGCGGCGACGGCGACCAGCGTCGTCATGTCGAGGTTTTCGCTGGCGCGCTGGATGGCCGATATCGCCGCTTCGGTGATGGCGGAAGCGATGCGCTGTTCGCGGGCATCGCGGCTCAACGGCTCCGGCGACAGATACTGGCCGCCGATGGCGATGGCTTGCGCCAGATAGAATTTGAAGTCGCGCAGGCCCTCGCAGCCGAGGTTGCGGCAGAACCGCGTCACCGTCGGCTCGCTGACACCGACGCGCGCGGCAATTTCCGAAATCGCCGCCTTGGAAACGAAGTCGAGGTCTGCCAGCACGAAGCCGGCCAGCTTGCGATCCGACTTCGTTCCGTCCTGCGACATCAGCTGCAGGCGCGTGATGATGTCGGCCGGCGTCTTCATGCTGATATTTTCATAGAGGCAGGCCCGTCGCCTTGTCGAACAGATGGATGTTGCCGGGATCGACCGAGACCGGCAGCAGGTCTCCCGGCCTGACCGGCACCCTGTCACGGAACACGGCGCGTACCGTATCAGCACCGATAGCGCCATAGACATGTGTTTCGGAGCCGGTGGGCTCAACGACATCCACCCTGATCGCCATCGCGTCGACAGCCTCGCCGATGACAAAATGCTCGGGGCGGATGCCGGCCTCCACCGCGCTGTCCGCCGGCACCTGTTTGCCGGCAAGCGCCAGCCGCCCGCCGCCGGCCGATTCGAACCAGGTTTTCTCAAGCGTCGTCTTGAGCGAACCCGAGACGAAACTCATCGACGGCGAGCCGAGGAAGGAGGCGACGAACTTGTTGGCCGGCCTGTCATAGAGCTCCAGCGGCGCCCCGACCTGCTGGATCCTGCCGCGATCCATCACGACGATGCGGTCGGCCATGGTCATAGCCTCGATCTGGTCGTGGGTGACGTAGACGATCGTCGACTTCAGCCGCTGGTGCAGCGCCTTGATCTCGACTCGCATCTGCACGCGCAATTGTGCGTCGAGATTGGACAGCGGTTCGTCAAACAGGAACACAGACGGTTCGCGCACGATGGCGCGGCCCATGGCGACGCGCTGGCGCTGGCCGCCCGACAGCTGGCGGGGATAGCGGTCGAGATAGGAGAAGAGATTGAGGACCCCCGATGCCTTCTTGACCTTCTCATCGATTACCGTGCGCGTCTCGCCGCGTATCTTCGGGCCGAAACCGATATTGTCCGATGCCTTCAGATGCGGAAACAGCGCATAGGACTGGAACACCATGGCGATGTTGCGCTGCTGCGGCGGCAGCGCGTTGGCGCGCACGCCGCCGATCAACAGATCGCCGGAAGTGATCGTCTCCAGGCCGGCGAGCATGCGCAGCAAGGTCGACTTGCCGCAGCCGGACGGGCCGACCAGGACGACGAACTCGCCGCTCTTGATATCGAGGCTGATGTTCTCGAGGATCTTGTGCTGCCCGAAGGATTTCGACAGGTCGCGGAACTCGACGTCGGTCATGCTCACGCTCCCAATATGTCGTCGATGAAGGGCAGGCAACCGGCGGTCAGTCCCGCGTCCACGGGCATCACCACGCCTGTTACTCCCGATGCGCGATCGGACGCAAGGAAAGCGACGGCTTCCGCCACTTCCGCAGCGTTGACGATGCGGCCGAGCGGATAGAGCCGCTGCAATTTGCCGAGGATTTCGGGATCCTTGGCAAGGCGGTGGTCCCAGGCGGCGGTGCGGATCGATCCGGGGCAGACGACATTGGCGCGCAGGCCGCTGCGGCCGAGCTCGACGGCGATCGCCTTGGCATAGGCGTTGATGCCGGCCTTGGCCGCGGCATAGGCGGGATTGCCGAAATGCGCGATGGCGTTGACCGAGGAGATGAAGACGACGCTGCCGGAGCCACGGCTGGCCATCGCCTTGACCAGCGGATCGGCGAAATTCATCACGCCGGTCAGGTTGAGGTCGAGTTCCTGCTCAATCCTGTCGGGGTTGAGCGCGGGGAGCGTCTCGGCGCGCGTCCAGCCGGCATTGTTGATGAGAATGTCGGGCACACCGTCCCGGTCGAGGATGGCGGCGATCGCCGTGGCTATCGACGCCTTGTCGAGAAGATCGAAGACGTGGCGGGCGGCAAAATGCGGGCTCTTCAACGCCTCGCTCGACTGGTCGCAGCCTACGACCCTGGCGCCCCTTTGCGCCATCAGCGCCACGATGGCCGTACCGAGGCCGCCGCCCGCACCCGTCACAACGACAGTCTTGCCCTCGAATTCGGCCCTGCCTTCGAGTTCCGTTTGCGAAACCACCGTGCGTCATCCTCCGGGACCTCCGACAGGTCGTATCAGGCCTAGTCCACAAAATGTAATTAAGCAACATAATAATCTGCTTGCAAGCCCTCAAATCCTCGATAATGTAGGAAAGTCACATAAATCTTCTGCTTGGGTAACGAAGAGGCGCGCAGGCGCAAAAATCAAAATGGGAGAGTTCAAATGAGTCTTGCAAAATGGACTATCGGCCTGATGGCCGGAATGAGCATGCTGGCAATTGCGGCGCAGGCGGATGCGGGCGAGGTGCGGGTCACCGTGGCCGAGTACAGCGCCAAGACTGGCCCTTATTTCGACAGCGTCAAGAAGGAATTCGAGGCGGCGAACCCCGGCATCACGGTCAAGTTCGAAGTGGTGCCGTGGGATGTGCTGCTGCAGAAGCTGACCACCGACATCACCGCCGGCACCAATGCCGATCTGTCGATCATCGGCACGCGCTGGCTGATCGACTTCGTCCAGCAGGATGTCGCCGAACCGCTCGACGGCTACATCAAGCCCGACTTCAAGGACCGCTTCATCGACACCTTCCTGTCGCCCTCGATCATGGATGGCAAGACCTACGGCCTGCCGATCGCGGCCTCGGCGCGCGCCATGTATTACAACAAGGAGCTGTTCGAGAAGGCCGGCATCGCCAAGCCACCGGCAAACTGGACCGAGTTGCAGGAAGATGCGCGCAAGATCAAGGCTCTGGGGTCGGGCACGTTCGGCTTCGGCCTGCAGGGCAAGGAGATCGAGACCGACGTCTATTACTATTATGCGATGTGGTCCTACGGCACGGAAATCCTCAACAAGGACGGCACTTCGGGCCTGAGCACGCCCGGCGCGCTTGAAGCCGCCAAGCTCTACAAGTCGATGATCGACGAAGGCCTGACCGAACCCGGCGTCACCTCCAACAACCGCGAGGACGTGCAGAACCTGTTCAAGCAGGGCAAGGTCGGCATGATGATCACCGCACCCTTCCTGTCCAACCAGATCAAGGACGAGGCGCCGAACCTGAAATACGGCGTTGCGGCCATTCCCGCCGGACCGACCGGCGCGCGCGGCACCTATGGCGTCACCGATTCCATCATCATGTTCAAGAACTCCAAGAACAAGGACGAGGCCTGGAAGCTGCTCGATTTCCTGTTCACCACGGAGCAGCGTGCCAAGTTCACACAGGGCGAAGGCTTCCTGCCGGTGAACAAGGAAGAGGCCAAGATGGACTACTACGTCAACAATGCCGATCTGGCCGCGTTCACCGCTCTGCTGCCCGACGCCCGCTTCGCGCCGGTCATCCCGGGCTGGGAAGAGGTCGCCCAGATCACGTCGGACGCCATGCAGAAGATCTATCTCGGCGGCGACCCCGAGGCAGGCCTGAAGGACGCGGCGGCCAAGGCCAATGCGGTGCTGAAGAAGTAGGGGCAGTGCTGAAGGAATAGGGCGTATCTCCCTGCGCCCGTGGCGCGCCCCAGATTCAGGCGGGGCGCGCCACATCTTGCAGCCTCGAGCAGAAAGATAGTTCGTCGATGTCAACGCCGCCCAGCCAGGCTCCTTTCCTCTCCCACCGGAGGGGGGAGAGGTGGCTCGGCGAAGCCGAGACGGAGTGGGGGAACCACCTGGCAGCCACCGCGAACGGATATAGGAAGAGCACCAGGCGCAAGCCTCGCCTTGCGCCCAAGGGGTCGACCCCCACTCCGTCGAGCTTCGCTCGACACCTCTCCCCCGATCGACGGGGGAGAGGAAAGGGGCCCTTCCGCAACTGCTGCGGAGAACGGACGAGCAGGTGAGGGCAGCGCCGACGGTTGCAAGGAATCCTGAAGCGGTGCCCTGAGAAGAACGAGGCCGGACCAAGTCAATCTGTTAAGCCAGCGAAATCCAATCTCCCCGCAACGCGGTACAAAGCCAGCCGATGCAAAATCGTTTCTTGCCCTATCTCCTGACCTTGCCCAGCCTGTTTCTGGCGGCGGTGGTCATCTTCTGGCCGGTCTGGGACCTGATCCAGATCTCGACGCATGACGTCAGCCGCTTCGGCCAGCTTCGTGACTTCAACGACTTCGCCAATTTCGCGGCACTCGCTGCCGATCCCGATTTCACGGCCGCGCTTTGGCGCACCGGCCAATGGACGGTGATGGTGGTCGGCGGCGCGCTTCTCTTGTCGATCCCGGTGGCGATGATCCTCAACACCGATTTCTATGGCCGCGGCATTGCCCGCGTCATCATCATGCTGCCCTGGGCGGTGTCGCTGACCATGACTGCGGTGGTCTGGCGCTGGGCGCTGAGCGGCGAAAGCGGCATGCTCAATTCGGCGCTGATCGGCCTCGGCCTCATCGATCACAACATCCAGTGGCTGGCGAGTGCCGAAACCGCCTTTCCGATGCAAGTGCTGATCGGCATCCTGGTGACGGTGCCGTTCACGACGACGATCTTCCTCGGCGGGCTGTCGTCGATCCCGGACGATCTCTACGAGGCGGCGGCGCTTGAAGGGGCGACGCCGCTGCAGCAGTTCCGCGAAATTACCTTTCCGCTCCTGAAACCGTTCATCAACATCGCCATCGTGCTCAACACCATCTACGTCTTCAATTCCTTCCCGATCATCTGGGTGATGACGCAGGGCGGGCCGGCCAACTCGACCGATATCCTGGTCACCCATCTCTACAAGCTGGCCTTCCGCATCGGCAAGCTGGGCGAAGCATCGGCGGTGTCGCTGGTGATGTTCGCCATCTTGCTGGTCTTCACCATGATCTATGTGCGGCTGGCGATGCGGGAGCAACGCGCATGACGAGCAAGCTCAAGCGTTCGATCATCGCCTGGCTGCTGCTGGCGCCGCTGATCGCGGTGACGCTCTTTCCCTTCGCGGTGATGTTCCTGACCGCGGTCAAGCCGAGGCAGGAAGTGCTGTCGCCGACCTGGTGGCCGAGCGAATTCCGCTGGTCGAATTTTTCCGACATGTGGGTGGCGACCGGCTTCGGCCAGGCGTTGCTCAATTCGCTCTACGTGTCTGTGATCGCCACCGTAGGCGCCATCCTGATCTCGGTTCCGGCGGCCTATGCGATGTCGCGCTTCCGCTTTGCCGGCTACGGCGCCTTGCGCCAGTTCCTGCTGATTTCGCAGATGATCTCGCCGATCGTGCTGGTGCTCGGCCTGTTCCGGCTGATGGCCGCCTGGGGCCTGGTCGAGAGCACGACGGCGCTCGGCTTCATCTACATGGCCTTCAACATCGCCTTCACGGTGTGGATGCTGCAGAGCTATTTCGACACCATCCCGCGCGATCTCGAGGAAGCCGCCTGGATGGAGGGCGCCGGCCGCTGGCTGACCTTGCGCAAGGTGTTCCTGCCGCTCTGCCTGCCGGCGATCGCGGTGACGGCGATCTTCACCTTCATCAACGCCTGGAACGAGTTCGTCGTGGCGCTCACCATGCTGCGCAGCCAGGAAAGCTACACGCTGCCGATCCAGGTGTTTTCGCTGGTCGCCGGCCGCTACACCATCGAATGGCATCACGTCATGGCCGCGACGCTGCTGGCGACCTTGCCGGTGGCCATCCTGTTCATCTGGCTGCAGCGCTACCTCGTCAGAGGCCTGGCGCTCGGGGCGGTCAAATAGCGCCTATTCACGGACGGAGCTTTCATGCGCATTTTCACCGCCTCGCTGGCGACGGAAACCAACACCTTCTCGCCGGTGCCGACCGATAGGGCTTCGTTCGAGATGGCCTTCTATGCCGGGCCCGGCAAGCACCCGGAAACGCCGACGCTGTGCTCCTCGCCGATGGTGGCGCTACGCCGGCGTGCGGTGGCCGAAGGCCTCGATGTCATCGAAGGCACCGCCACCTGGGCCGAGCCGGGCGGCCTGGTGCAGCGGCAGACCTATGAGGCTTTGCGCGACGAGATTCTGGGCCAGCTCAAGGCGGCGCTGCCGGTCGATGCTGTCATCCTCGGCCTGCATGGCGCCATGGTGGCGCAAGGCTATGACGATTGCGAAGGCGATCTGCTCGAACGGGTTCGCGCAATGGTCGGGCCGGAGGTGGTGATCGCCGTGGAACTCGATCCGCACAGCCATCTGACACCGAAGCGCGTCGCGGCCTCCGACATTCTCGCCTATTTCCTCGAATTTCCGCACACCGATTTCTACGAGCGCGGCGAACATGTCGTCGAGCTTGGCCTGGCAGCAGTGCGTGGTGAGATCAACCCTGTCATTTCGACCTTCGACTGCCGCATGATCCAGGTGCTGCCGACCAGCCGCGAGCCGATGCGGTCCTTCGTCGATCGCATCAAGGCGCTGCACGGCAAGGACGGCGTGCTGTCGGTCTCCGTCATCCACGGCTTCATGGCGGCCGATGTGCCCGAGATGGGCACGCGCATCCTGGTCGTCACCGACAATGACAAGGCCAAGGGCGACGCGCTGGCGGAACGGCTCGGGCGGGAACTCTACGCGCTGCGCGAAAAGACGGCGATGACGATGCTGAGTGCTGCCGACGGCATCGATCGGGCGCTGGCCGTGCGCACAGAAAATCCGGGCAAGCCGGTGGTCATCGCCGATATCTGGGACAATCCCGGCGGCGGTGTGCCCGGCGACGGCACCTTCGTGCTGCGCCAGATGCTGGCGCGTGGCCTGGACAGGTTCGCCGTCGCGACCATCTGGGATCCGATTGCGGTCACCTTCTGCCTGGCGGCAGGCGAGGGCGCAATCATCGACCTGCGCTTCGGCGGCAAGGCCGGGCCGCAAGCCGGCGAGCCGATCGATGCGCGCGTGCGCGTGCTGAAGGCGGTTGCGGAGGGCTGGCAGAGTTTCGGGCCAAGCCGGGTGACGCTTGGGCCGACGGCGCTGGTCCGCCTCGAAGGCACCGAGGTCGACATCATCCTCAACACCAACCGCACGCAGACTTTCGAGCCGGATATCTTTTCCAACATCGGCGTCGATCCGCTAGCCAAGGACATGCTGCTGATCAAGTCGACCAATCATTTCTACGCCGGCTTCGAGCCGATCGCCGCCGAGATCATCTATGTCTCGGCGCCGAGTTCGTATCCCAGCAATCCGGCGGTGACCGATTACAAGAAGCTGACAAGGCCGGTGTGGCCGAGGGTGACGGATCCTTGGAAGCTGCCAATCTCCCCCACGAGGGGGGAGATTGGCTAATCACACCAACCCGCGCTTGGCCATCATCGCTTCCGGCGACGGCATCTTGCCGCGGAAGGCGGTGTAGAGTTCTTCCGGATCCTTCGAGCCGCCGGCCGCGTAGATGTTCTTGCGCAACCGCTCGGCGAGTGCCGGGTTGAAGGGGTCGCCGGTTTCCTCGAAGGCGGCAAAAGCATCGGCATCGAGCACTTCCGACCACATGTAGGAATAGTAGCCGGCCGAATAGCCTTCGCCGGAAAAGACATGGCCGAAATGCGGGGTGCGGTGACGCATGGCTATGGTGTCCGGCATATGCAGTTCTGCAAGCGTTTCGGCTTCGAAACGAAGCGGCGCTTCAGGCGCCTCCGCCCGCGCGTGATAGGCCATGTCCATCAAGGCGGAGGCGGTGAATTCGACCGTGGCGAAGCCGGCGCCGAAGGTGCGCGCGGCCAGCATCTTGTCGAGCAGCGCCTTGGGCATCGGCTTGCCGGTCTTGACGTGCAGCGCGTGCTTCTCCAGCACTGCCGGCACGGTCAGCCAGTGCTCGTAGAGCTGCGAAGGCAGTTCGACGAAATCGCGGCTGACCGAAGTGCCCGAAACCGAGGGCCAGGTGACGTCGGTCAGCATGCCGTGCAAAGCATGGCCGAACTCGTGGAACAGCGTTTTGGCCTCGTCGACCGACAGCAGAGCCGGCTCGCCCACCGGCGGCTTGGCGAAGTTCATGATGTTGTAGATGACCGGGCTCGCACCGTGGCCGAGCCTGTAGCCGGATTGCAACGCGCTCATCCAGGCGCCGGATCGCTTTGACGGCCGGGCGAAATAGTCGGCCAGGAAAAGGCCGCGCTCGCTGCCGTCGGCATTCTTCACCACGAAGACGCGGGCGTCCGGATGCCAGGCCGCGATGTCCTTTTTCTCTTCGAAGGTGATGCCGAACAGCCGTGTCGCCACGTCGAAGCAAGCGTCGATGATCCGGTCGAGCTGCAGATAGGGTTTCAGTTCCGCCTCGTCGAAGGCGAATTTCTCCGCGCGCAGCTTCTCCTGGTAGAAGCGCCAGTCCCAGGCAGCGAATTTTTCGTTGCTGCCGGCTGCGGTGGCCAGCCGTTGCAATTCGATCTGGTCGCTTGCTGCCTTCTCAAGCGCCTTTTCCCACACCGGATCGAGCAGCGCGTGCACGGCCTTCGGCGTCTTGGCCATGGTGTCATCGAGCTTCAGCGCGGCGAAAGAGGCATAGCCGAGCAGCTTTGCCTTTTCGGCCCGCAGGCGCAGCATGTCGCGCACCACGTTCGTGTTGTCGGTGGCGCCGCCATTCTGGCCGCGCATGGTGAAGGCGCGGAAGGCGATCTCGCGCAGATCGCGGCGTTCGGAGAAGGTCGAGAACGGCTCATAGATCGAGCGCGACAGAGTGACGGCATAGCGGCCCTTCTGGCCGCGTATCTCGGCCGCTTCGGCCATGGAACTTTTCACGAAGTCCGGCAGGCCGGCAAGGTCGGCTTCATCGAGGAACAGCGCCCAGTCGCGCTCGTCGGCCAGAACATTCTGGCCGAAAGCTGTGCCGAGCGAGGACAATTCCTCGCTGATGCTTGCCAGCCGCTTCTTGCCGTCGGCGTCGAGCTTGGCGCCGGAACGGACGAAGCCCTTCCAGGTCTTTTCCAGCACCCGCAAGGTCTCGGCGTCGAGCTTCAGGCTCTCACGGCGCTGGTAGAGATCGTCGATGCGGGCAAACAGCCGCTCATTCATTGAAATCGCCGAGAAATGCCTGGACATTTTCGGCGAGATGTCGCGCTCTAGCGCCTGGATCGTCTCATTGGTGTAGGCGCCGGCGCGGCACCAGAAGATCGACGAGACACGATCGAGCGCTTCGCCGCCGAGTTCCAGCGCGGCAAGCGTGTTCTCGACGGTCGGCGCATCCTTGTTGCCGGCGATCGCCTCGATCTCGGCCTCGTGCGCCTTCAGCGCCGCGTCGAAGACCGGGGAGAAGTCGCCGTCGCCAATGCGCGTGAAATCGGGCAGGCCGAGCGGCCCCTGCCACGCGGTCAGCGGATGGGCGGCGAGGTCGACGGCTTTCGTGGAAGGCATGGACAGTCTTTCGTTGGTGAAGCAGGCAGGTGGGTCGTACCCGATGTAGGGCGCGGCCGGCGGACCCGCAATATGCGGATTTGGCCGATATCGCCCTCAAAAGCCGTCGCAGTTTTCGGCGATCGCCGCTTGTGAACTGGCGGTGATGCGGTTGTCGGTGACCGCGAAAGTTTCCTGCATCAGCATGTCGTTGTTGGGGAAATCGTAGCAGGCGACCACCGTGGTGACGCCGCCTTCGCTTTTCTCGATCCGGTGCCGGATCGCAGCACCGGCAACGGCACCTTTCCATTCGTCGATCGAAGCGATGAATTCCTGCTTGCTTTGCACGATGCCGAGGTCGTCCAGCTTGATGCGGACATCGTCGGCGAGCAGGTCGGACAGTTCCGTGCGGTCGGCGACCAGCAGCGCCGAATACCAGCGGCTGATGAGGGCACGATCATCGGCGCGGGCGGCAATAATCGCCAGCAGCAGTGCGGCCGCCACAAAAGCGACCGACCTGATGTTCACCAGCTTGCGCGCCGCCGCGTTCATCCCAGCTCCGGCCGTTCGAAATCGCCAGTCTCCTTGTTCATCGTCCAGAGTTCGCCGGTCGAGATATCGAACCAGGCCCCATGCAGCGACAGCCGTCCCTTGCCTTCGAGAATCGAGACGCAGGGAAAGGTTCTGAGGTTGGCGATGGAATAGCGGATCGAGATGCGCTCCAGCGCGGTCTGGCGCTCCGAAGCGGTCATGAAGGTGCTGGAGGAGACGGTTTCGGCCGCCGGCGCGATCAGGCTCATCCACTTGCCGATGAAGTCGCCCGGCGACAGCGGCGTGGAATTGGTGTCGAGCGCGGCCCGGATGCCGCCACAGCGGCCATGGCCCATGACGACGATGTTCTTGACCTTGAGGCTCTGCACGGCGAATTCAAGCGCCGCCGAGGTCGAATGGAACTCGCCGTCGGGTGCATAGGGCGGCACCAGATTGCCGACATTGCGCAGCACGAAGAGTTCGCCCGGCCCAGCGTCGAAGATCGCCTCGGGCGCCGAACGCGAATCGCAGCAGGCGACGATCATCGTCTCCGGCGCCTGGCCTTCGCGAGCGAGATCGCGATAGCGCCCGCTCTCGGTGAGATAGCGGCCATTCATGAAATTGCGATAGCCGGCGAGAAGATGTTCAGGGAGATGGGACATGGGCGGCGTCTGGAGCCTTTCCGAGTTGGATGCGGCAGCTCGTTGCGGTCTAGAGAGGCTCTAGCGGCAAAAGCCGGTCGCGAGCAATGCAGAATTATGAGGGCTGGCTAGAAATGCCATGCATCCAGCGCAACCGTGGCCAACAGCGTCACGCCCAGATGGCGACGGGAATGCCAAAGCTATCGCGGCCCGGCGGGTCGGGAAACGGCCGCGCCTCGCCGCTGGCGATGCGACCGGCGATCAGCGTCATCGCGGCTGCGTCGAGGAAGTCATCAGCGGCGGCACCGCGGGGCGGCGGCTGGTCGAGAAAGCCCTTATCATAGCCGAGCCGGCAGAGCAGCGCCTTGCGTTCCGCCATGCCGGCCGGATTGATGCTGCCCTTGATCTTCTTCGGCAGTTGCATGGCTTGATCGCCGTTCAAGCGGCAGAAAGCGACTTCCGGATGGGATTCGAACACGCGGCCGCGCAAATCGGGCCGCGCGATCAGCAGGGCGTCGATCTCGCGGATCTTGGCAAAAATGCCGAACGCCTGGATCGAGACGCCGCGCGGCGGATCGGATGTGGTCAGGGCCACCGCGCTTGCCCTGATGTGCGCGGCATACCAGGCTTCGATGGTGGTGAAGCCGTTGGTGTCGGCATAGAGCGCGGCACGGGACGGGATCGAGAAGACACTGGACTGGCGTGCCCCGAGCAGCGGCCGCACCAGGGCTTCGGGGCCGCGCCCGCCCTTGCCCGAAAAGCCGGGCAGGCCGATCGGCATGTCGACGGCGATGACAGCGTCTTCGGGAAGGGATGCGAGCAGGGCAGTGAAGGTTGCAAAGACACCGACCGACGGTGCCATGCCAAAAGTTCGTCGGACGGCGATCCAGCCGGCCTTGCAGCCATCGACGCCGACAAGTACGGCCTCAGTCGATGTCACGCCCGGCGGCCCCGCCCTGGATGTGTGAGGTGGCGAAGCTGGACCATCGCCATCGGATGCGACAGGCTCTGCGCATCGGTTTCTAGCTGCAGTTCGTCGCCGCCGCGCTTGGCAGTGCGTGCCAGGATCTCGTAGACCGCCGCCGTCGTCGATTGCAGCGCCTTGATCGGTGGCTGGCCGGACAGGATGCGTGCCAGGTAGACGGCCGCCGTCAGATCGCCCAGGCCGTTCGGCGGCTTGTCGATCAGGCGGTGTTCGGCGAGCAGCGCCTGGCTGCTATCGAGCAGGAGGTTGCCGGTGCCGCCCGTCATCATCGACGGCGCCGAGGTGACCAGCATGGTCGATGGCCCGGCATGCAGCGCCGCCGCGATCACCGATTTCATGTCTGGCAACGCGGCGCCGGCCATCCATTCCAGTTCGTAGCGGTTAGGGGTGGCTATGTCGGCGATCGGCATCAGCCGATCGCGCATGGCGATGGCGGTCGGTTCGGGCACATAGAGGCCGCCCGAATCACCCATCACCGGATCGCAGATATAGACGGCGCCGGGCGTCCTTGCCTTGACCGCGGCGACCAGCGAGGCGACGGCCTCGGCCTGGCCCGCCTCGCCGAGATAGCCGGACAGCACGGCGCCGACCTCACCCAGCCATGGCGCCCGCTCGAGATCGGCCATCAGAGCCTTGAACTCGTCGAGCGGCGGCACGATGCGCGTCGCGCGCCCATGGCCGGGATGCCAGGGCAAGATGACGGTCGGCACCGCCCAGACCGGGAACCCCAGGGTCTCCAGCGCAAAGACGGCGGCACGGTTGCCGACCGAGCCACGCGCGACATGGCTGGAAATGACGATGACCGCACGCGGCGCGTCGGTTTGTTCGGCGCTCATTGTCGTTTGATTCCTAACTGCCCCGGATGACGTAAAGCACGAGCCAGACCATCAGGCCCAGCGCCAGCAGCAGGCCCAGCGTGCGGCCAAAGCGGGTGCCCCAGACTTCGATCGGATCGGCACGATCGGCATCGGCCGCGGTGACGTGATCGTGCATGCCTTTCGCTGCCCGCGCTACAAACGAGTTGCCGGCCGGATCCGTCTCGCGCGCAATGCGCTCGAGGATACGGCGCGATTCCTTGTCGCTGTCCTGGCGTTCCGCCATGATGATGTCCCGTTTTGCCGGACCTTATCGCGTTCGCACGGCCAATCACAGAGCCTTGCAGCGGCACCGGGCGTGCCAGGCGAGGGGCTGCCGGCGCGGGCGGTTTTCTTGCGCGCTGATTGTGGTAATGCTTCGCGTGCAACTTCTACCGAGGGACCCCATCATGTTTGCCCAGCGCCTTGCCTTGCCGTCCACGTTCCGCACGCTGCCCGCCTTCCTGATGATGGCGATCGTGCTGCCGCTGCTTGCAGGCTGCGGCTATAACACCATCCCGACGGCGGAAGAAAATGCCAGGGCGGCATGGAGCGAGGTGCTGAACCAGTATCAGCGCCGCGCCGACCTCATCCCCAACCTGGTCGAGACGGTCAAGGGCTATGCCTCGCATGAAAAGGATACGCTCGACGCGGTGGTCGAGGCGCGCGCCAAGGCAACGCAGATCACGGTAACACCGGAAACGCTGAAGGATCCCGAAGCCCTCAAGAAGTTTCAGGATGCCCAGGCGGGGCTGACCAGCGCGCTGTCGCGGCTGATCGCGGTCTCGGAGGCCTATCCCGACCTCAAGGCCAATCAGAACTTCCTGGCGCTGCAGGCGCAGCTCGAAGGCACCGAGAACCGCATCGCGGTGTCGCGGCGCGATTACATCCAGGCGGTCAGGGACTACAATCTGACGCTGAGGACGTTCCCCTCGATGCTGTGGGCGACCTTCTGGTTCCGCGGCAACGAGCCCTTCGCCAATTTCACCGTCGCCGAAGACAAGATGCAGCCGCCGAAGGTCGATTTCGGCACGAAGCAGGGCGGGTGAACGTCCACTGTCATCGGAATAAATCCCCCGAAATGACGGGCTGCTGGCGTGCAAACACCCCCCTCTGTCCTACCGGACATCTCCCCCTCAAGGGGGGAGATTGGCAGCTTCGGCGCTGACGCCCATCTTGCGACGTTGAAAATTGGTGAAAGTGGAGATGGCGGCCAATCTCCCCACTTGAGGGGGAGATGCCCGGCAGGGCAGAGGGGGGCGCTCCGGAACGCAAGCCTAGGGTTCCTTTTCGCTCTTCTAAGCCTCCTCTTCCTCCCCTTCACCGCCCTCGCGGCCGATCTCCCGGCGCTGACCGGCCGTGTCGTCGACAATGCCGGCATCATCGACGCCGCGACCAGGGCGGCGCTGACCCAAAAACTCGCCGATTTCGAGACAAAAGGCTCCGACCAGATCGTCGTCGCGACGATTCCCAGCCTCGATGGCGAGGAGATCGAGCCTTACGCCAACCGGCTGTTCCGCTTCTGGAAGCTCGGCCAGGCGAAGGAAAACAATGGCGTGCTGCTGCTGGTGGCCCCGAACGACCGCAAGATGCGCATCGAGGTCGGCTATGGGCTGGAAGGCACGCTGACCGACCTGCACACCAAGCTGATCATCGAAAATGACATGGTGCCGGCCTTCCGCGCCGGGGACTTCTCGGGCGGTATCAGCAAGGCCGTCGACGACATGGTCATGGTGCTGGAAGGCAATCCGGAGGAGCTGGAGGCGCGCGGCGAGCGCAACCAGCAAGCGCCTTTCGATTCCGACGACCTGTTCTTCGCCGTCTTCATCAGCATCTGGGCGATCATCTTCTTCGGCAGCATTGCGGCTTCCGTGCTGCCGCCGATCTTCGGCCAGAAGCTTGGCCCCGGCCGCTACCGCTGGCTTGGCATGACCTTCGAGCCAAGCCGGCGATCCTCCAGTGGCGGCTGGTCGTCGGGGAGTTCCGGCGGCGGCTGGTCTTCGGGGTCAAGCGGCGGTGGCGGATTTTCCGGCGGTGGCGGATTTTCCGGTGGCGGCGGCTCGTCGGGTGGTGGCGGTTCTTCAGGAAGCTGGTGAGACAGATCATGGCAACACGACCAATTAGCCCGCAGGATCATGAGCGCATCGCAACCGCGATCCGCGCCGCCGAGGAGAAAACCGACGGCGAAATCTACTGTGTCGTGGCGCATGCCAGCGACGGCTATTTCTTCCCGGCCGCCTTCATGGCGACCGTGTGCATGCTGATCGTCAGCCTGGCTGTCGGCTACGGTCTGGAGGCCTGGTGGCTGTCGATCCGGCTGCCGCATTTCGTCCTCGCCCAGCTCCTGGCGCTTGCCTGCCTGCTGGCCTTGTTGTGGGCGCTGCCCGGCCTGCGCATTCACTTGGTGCCGAGGCGGCTGCGCTACCAGGCGGCGCACGCCAACGCGATCAAGCAGTTCCTCGCCCGCAACGTCCACCGCACCACGGCGCGCACCGGCGTGCTGGTCTTCGTCTCGATCGCCGAGCGCTATGCCGAGGTGGTCGCCGATTCGGGTATCGACGCCAAGGTCGGCCAGCATGTCTGGGACGGCGTCGTACGCGACCTTACCGCGCATGCCGGCGACGACCGGCTTGCCGACGGCTTCGTCAAGGCGATCGAGTTGGTGGGTGCGGTGCTGGCCGAGCATTTCCCGGTCACTGCGGGCGACAGCAACGAACTCGACGACCATCTCGTCGAGATTTGAGCCTTTCCACAGAAGTCTTGAAGGCCCCTCACCAGCGCGGTGATCGCCTGTGAGAAAGCAGCCGGCTGGCCGCCCGGACCCTTGCAATCGGGCGATGCGGGTTTATGGTTAACAAATCATGAATACGCTGACGATCGACATCCGGAAAGCCGACCCGCGCGATGCCAGTGCCATCGCCGAGGTGCATCTGGAAGCCTGGCGCGGCGCCTATTCCGGCATCATTCCGCACCGGACCCTGACATCGATGATCAACCGTCGAGGCGCCGACTGGTGGGCGAATGCGATTCGCCGCGCCGCCACCGTTCTGGTCGTCGAAATCGGCGGCAAGATCGCCGGCTATGCGACGATCGGCAAGAACCGCGCCCGTGAACTGCGCCAGCAGGGCGAAATCTACGAATTGTACCTGCGCCCGGAATATCAGGGCATCGGGCTCGGCAGCCGCCTGTTTTCGGCGGCCAAGGCGCGGCTGGCCGATCACGGGCTGAAAGGCATGGTCGTGTGGGCGCTGGAGGACAACCAGAACGCGCTTGCCTTCTATGCCGGCGCCGGTGGCCGCGATGTCGCCGAGGGCGTCGAGATCTTCGAGCAGAAGGCGCTGAAGAAGGTCGCTTTCGTCTGGGAATGACAACCCGGCCTTTCGGCAATTGGGCGTTCCATTCGCACCCAGCACCATTCGCCGCATTGCACCATGACGCGCCGCCCGCTATCGATCGTCCATCGAGAGAGGGATTTAAGCCATGCGCATTGAAGCCATAGCCAGCGGAAAGAATCCGCCTGAGGACGTCAACGTCATCATCGAGGTGCCGATCGGCGGCGAGCCGATCAAGTACGAGATGGACAAGGAGGCCGGCACGCTGTTCGTCGACCGCTTCCTGCACACCTCGATGCGCTACCCCGGCAATTACGGCTTCGTGCCGCACACGCTGTCGGGCGACGGCGATCCGATCGACGTGCTGGTCTGCAACACGCGCGCGCTGGTGCCGGGCTGCGTCATCAACGTGCGGCCGATCGGGGTGCTGATCATGGAAGACAATGCCGGCCAGGATGAGAAGATCATCGCCGTGCCGTCGCCAAAACTGACGCTGCGTTACGAGAATGTCACCGAATACACTCAGCTGCCCGACATTACGCGCCAGCAGGTGCAGCACTTCTTCGAGCACTACAAGGATCTCGAGCCCGGCAAATGGGTCAAGATCGAAGGCTGGCACGATTCCAAATATGCCAAGAAGATGATCGTCGACGCGATCGAGCGGGCCAAGGCGACCAAGTAGCCCGATCCGTCAGTTGTCGACCCGGCCGAAGGCCGGCACTTTGCCGATGACGGTGTGTCTGTCCTTGCCGCAGGCGAAGGTGCGTGCCTTGTCGTCGGCAAGCTTGCGCGCCTGGTCGTTGGCGGCGGGATTGCCGGTGGCCAGCACCAGGCCGACGGTGCAGCCGTCGCGGGCGTCCATCTGGCCGACCTTGGCGACGAGCAGCACCTCGGTCGGCTTTTTCTCGTCCTCGGGATTGCTGATCGAGCGGCGATGGATGACGGCATAGGGCACTGCCGTGTCGCCCTTGGTTTCGATGCGCCATTCGACTTTGGCTCCGGACGAATTGAGGCCGGAAAAGCTTTCCCAGACCGTCGTCATGTCGCCGCCGGGCGGAAAACCGTAGAACAGCGATTCACGGGCGTCGTCATAGGCGATCAGTACGGGATAGCCGCGATAGCCTGAACAGGCGAGTTCGGCCCAGTCGCCGTCGCCTTCTTCTGCCTGCGCGTAGGTCACGCAGTCCGTTTTCGAATCCAGATCGGTGTAGGCGCTGGAAATGCCGTCGGCTTGCGCCGCCTGACCGAGACCGACCAGGACAAGCGGGATCAGAATGGCACGCATGGCGGTCAATCTCCGTTGCAAGCCGCCGCAGCGTAGCGCCAAACGCTATTTCTTCAAGCTGGCTTGGATCAGCAGGTCGGCATTGCGGGCAACCGCTTGCGCCGGACCGCCGAGGCCGAACAACTGGCCGCTGATATAGGCGCCCTCGATCAGCAGCAGCAGGCCGTCGCCGAGCGTGTCTGGGTCTTGCGCGCCCATCGCAGCCGCCATGGCGCGCAGCCGGCGGCGCAGTTCCTGCTTGTTGGCCTCGCTGACCACGCGAGCCGGGTGGCTGTGGTCGGGATATTCGACCGCCGCATTGGTCATGCCGCAGCCGCGATAGTCCGCCACCTGCGTGCGCTTGCCGATGCGGGTCAGGAAAGCCTTGATCTGAGCGCGCGGGTCGCCGGGATGAGCGGCGACCGCCTCGTCGAAGCGCTCCCAGTATTCACGGTCATATTGCCTGAGATAGGAAGCGGCCAGTTCGTCCTTGGACGGAAAGCTGCGGTAGAGGCTGGGCTTGGTGACGCCGGCACGCTTGACGATCTCGTCGACGCCGATCGCCCTGATGCCGCGCCGGTAGAACAGGTCATAGGCCACATCGAGGATCTTCTTGGCGGCTTTCGGCGGAGCGGATGCATGACCGTCGCTGATGGTCAGTTCAATATTTTTGTCGGTTGGCATCGTGTGACTCGATTGACAATGTTACCGATCGGTACGTATACATGTTCCCACTCTGCAACGTACCGGTCAGTAACATGATAACTCAATCTCGCCCCTTTGGCCAGCGCTACGCTTTCGTCGTGGTCGGCGTCATCTTCCTCAGCCTGCTGGTCGCGGCTGGCCTGCGCTCCGCACCCTCGGTCATGATGCTGCCACTCGAGAACAGTTTCGGCTGGCGCCGCGACATCATCTCCCTGGCCGCCGGTGTCGGCATTCTGCTTTACGGTTTGACGGGGCCATTTGCCGCAGCCCTGATGGAGCGCATCGGGCTGCGCCGCACGCTGCTCGCCTCGCTGGTGGTGATGTCGGGCTCGACCATGCTCAGCCTGCTGATGACCAAGCCGTGGCATCTGTTCATCACCTGGGGCGTGTTCTCGGGCATTGGTTCCGGTGCCGTCGCCAGCGTGCTCGGCGCGACCATCGTCAATCGCTGGTTCAAGACCAATCGCGGCCTTGTCATGGGATTGATGTCGGCCTCCAGTGCCTCGGGCATGCTGGTGTTCCTGCCGCTGATCGCCGCTCTGGCACAGTCGGGCGGCTGGCAGCCGGTTGTCATTGCGGTCGCGATCGCGACCGCTGCCCTGATACCGCTGGTCTGGCTGCTGGTGCCGGAGCGGCCGGCATCGATCGGCATGGTGCGCTATGGCGCCGAGGCTGACGATGTGCCGCCGACGCCGCCTGCGTCACAGGGCAACTTTCTGGCGCATACGTTCTCGACGCTGCGCCGTGCCGCCGGCACGCGGGTGTTCTGGTATCTGTTCGCCACCTTCTTCGTCTGCGGCTTCACCACCAACGGGCTGGTCGGCACGCATCTGATCGCGTTTTGCGGCGACATGGGCATCGGCGAGGTGCAGGCCGCCGGCCTGCTGTCGATGATGGGCATTTTCGATCTGATCGGCACGACATTGTCGGGCTGGCTCACCGACCGTTTCGACCCGCGCAAGCTGCTCGGCGTCTATTACGGCATCCGCGGCCTGTCGCTGATCTACCTGCCCTATTCCGGCTTCTCAGCGACCAGCCTGATCATCTTCGCCGTGCTCTACGGTCTCGACTGGATCGCCACCGTGCCGCCGACTCTGAGGCTCGCCAATGAGGCGTTCGGCGATCGCAGTGGGCCGATCGTGTTCGGCTGGATCGTCGCCGGCCACCAGATCGGTGCGGCGACCGCCGCCGCCTTCGGTGGCACCATGCGCGAGTTGCAGGGCAATTACGAACTGGCCTTCCTGATCGCCGGCATGACGGCAATAGCCGCTGCCTGTATCTCGCTGCTGATCAACACCAGCAAGCCGGCATTCGAGCCGGAGCCGCAGGCGGCGTAGGGAGAGACGCTACCGGCCAAGCTGCCATCTCCCCCACACGGAGGAAGATCGGCAGCTTCGCCGTCCGCGCAAACGCCCACCCGCCTGTTGATCGTCAGAAAAACTTCATGATCCCGAGATGTCCCTGAAACATTGACGCTGGATTTTGGTGGCACCGTTCAAGCCATCCAGGAGACAGCCGTGAACAAGCTTTCGATGACTCGCCGCGCTTTCGTCACCTCCGCCAGCGCCGTTGGCCTGGCTGGCGTCTCGAGCCTGGCGCTGCCCTACTATTCGCGCGCCAGTCAGCGGCCGGCCTTCACCCATGGCGTCCAGTCCGGCGATGTCGACGCAACCAGCGGCATGGTGTGGACGCGCACCGATCGCCCGTCGCGCGTCATGTTCGAAGTGTCGTCGACGGAGAACTTCGCCACTGCGACACGCCTGGCGCCGCTCGATACGTCGCCGGCCAGCGACTACACCGTCAAGCGGCTGCTCACCGACCTCGCTTCGGACCAGGATATCTTCTATCGCATGACGGCAGCCGATCTCGCCGACATCAACGCCGTTTCCGAGCCGATCACCGGGCGCTTCAGGACGGCGCCGGCCTCGAAGCGCGACATCCGCTTTGCCTGGTCAGGCGACACCGCCGGCCAGGGCTGGGGCATCGATGAGACCGGCATGAAGACCTACGCCACGATCGGCAAGCACACGCCCGACTTCTTCCTGCATTCGGGCGACACCATCTATGCCGACGGCGCCATGAAGGACGAGGTCGACCTGCCCGGCGGCGGCAAGTGGAAGAAC
This sequence comes from Mesorhizobium sp. M7A.F.Ca.US.005.03.1.1, assembly GCF_003997975.1. NCBI lineage: Bacteria > Pseudomonadati > Pseudomonadota > Alphaproteobacteria > Hyphomicrobiales > Phyllobacteriaceae > Mesorhizobium > Mesorhizobium sp. M7A.F.Ca.US.005.03.1.1. Next base: position 13,058 of record NZ_RZRO01000037.1, on the reverse strand, counting down.
GTCGTGCTGATCGACGGCAAGCGCAAGGTTGCCGAGACGCTGGACGAATACCGGGACCAGTGGAAGTACAACATGATGGACAGGAACGTGCTCGGCCTCAGCGCCATCTGCCCGACTTTCTACCAGTGGGACGACCATGAAGTCCTGAACAACTGGTCGGATTCGAAGGATCTCAGCGCCGACAGCCGCTATACGGAAAAATCCATCCACGTGCTGGCGGCCCGTGCGGCGCGGGCTTTCCACGAGATGACGACGATCCGCTACGAACCTTCCGAGCCCGGCCGCGTGTATCGCAAGATCGCCTACGGGCCGCTGCTCGACGTGTTCTTCCTCGACATGCGCTCCTATCGCGGCCCCAATGGTCCCGACATGCAGGATGAGATGACGCCGCAATCGCGCATGCTCGGCGAACAGCAGACGAAATGGCTGAAGCGCGAACTGGCGAATTCGAAGGCGACCTGGAAAATCATCGCCGCCGACATGCCGCTCGGCCTCGTCGTCTGGGACGACGGCACCAAGAAGGTTGGTGCCGAAGCAGTCAGCAATGGCGACAATGGCTTGCCAAAAGGGCGTGAGCTCGAGATCGCCGACCTGCTGCGCTTCATCAAGAATGCCGGCATCAGCAACACCGTCTGGCTCACCGCCGACGTGCATTACACGGCCGCGCATTATTACAACCCGGACAAGGCGCAGTTCCAGGATTTCAATCCGTTCTGGGAATTCGTTTCGGGTCCGATCCATGCCGGAACGTTCGGGCCGAACGATTTCGACATGACGTTCGGTCCGGAGCTGAAGTTCATCAAGGCGCCGACCGCCGAACAGGGACAGAACCTACCGCCGTCGGCAGGTCTGCAATTCTTCGGACTGGTCGATATTTCAGGCGCCAGCGAGCAGATGACGGTGCGGCTGATGGATCGCGACGACAATGAACTCTACAAGGTGACGCTCGACCCGGTACGGTCGGCATAAGCGCGCGCTGATGGAAAGGTGTCGCGCGTCTAGGGCGCGCGATGTCTTAGTCCGGGTAGCAGACCATGGAGATATTCGGCCAGACGGCGCTGTCGCAGTTGGCGGCGTCCTGCCGCTGCTTGAAGGCGGCGCTGACCGGGCCGGTCACCACCGGGTCGACGCCGTCGGGCGCGTCGGCGAAAATCTGCTCGGCCGACTGTGCCTCTGACGGCAAGGCAGGCCGTGATTCCTTCGTCGTCGCGGCCGACTGCGCGGCGTTGGCCGCCAGCAGGACGGCGAAGGCAACAGAGGCGATGAGCGGCCAGAATCGGTTGAGTTTGTCGGTCATGATGTTCGAACTGCCCGGGCCCCGAAGGGTTCCCGCCTTGGTTAACAAAATCATCTCACACGCAGATGCTTAAGATTTGATGAGTATTTGGTGACGCGCCTCCTCTTTCGCAACTGCGAAAAACCCTGTATGAGCCGCGCAACCGAAAGAGGCAGCGCCTTTTGGCCTGCTGCCTGCAACGCTTCCGAGACCAGAACATGAAAATCCGTAATATCGCGATCATCGCGCACGTCGACCATGGAAAGACCACCCTGGTCGACCAGCTTTTGAAGCAGTCCGGCTCCTTCCGAGACAATCAGCGCGTGGCCGAGCGCGCCATGGATTCCAACGACCTCGAAAAGGAGCGCGGCATCACCATCCTGGCCAAAGCGACCTCGGTCGACTGGAAGGATACCCGCATCAACATCGTCGACACCCCCGGCCACGCCGATTTCGGTGGCGAGGTCGAACGCATCCTGTCGATGGTCGACTCAGCCATCGTGCTGGTCGATGCCGCCGAAGGGCCGATGCCGCAGACCAAATTCGTCGTCGGCAAGGCGCTCAAGGTCGGCCTGAAGCCGATCGTCGTCATCAACAAGATCGATCGCCCGGACGCCCGTCATGTCGAGGTGGTCAACGAGGTGTTCGACCTTTTCGCAGCGCTCGACGCCACCGACGAGCAGCTCGACTTCCCGATTCTGTACGGCTCAGGCCGCGATGGCTGGGTTTCGGAAAATCCGGAAGGACCGAAGGACCAGCAGTTGGCGCCGCTGTTCGACCTCGTCATCAAGCATGTGCCGGAGCCGACCGTTCATCCCGGTCCGTTCCGCATGATCGGCACCATCCTGGAAGCCAATCCGTTTCTCGGCCGCATCATCACCGGCCGCATCGAGAGCGGCACGCTGAAGGCCAACCAGCCGGTCAAGGTGCTGCACCATGACGGTACTCAGATCGAAACCGGCCGTATTTCCAAGATCCTGGCCTTCCGCGGCCTTGAGCGCCAGCCGATCGAAGAAGCGCAGGCGGGCGACATCGTCGCCATTGCCGGCTTGTCGAAGGGCACCGTCGCCGACACGTTCTGCGACCCGAGCGTGAGCGAACCGCTGCATGCGCAGCCGATCGATCCGCCGACCGTGACCATGTCGTTCCTGGTCAACGACAGTCCGCTGGCCGGCACCGAAGGCGACAAGGTGACCAGCCGCGTCATCCGCGACCGCCTGCTGCGCGAAGCCGAAGGCAATGTCGCGCTGAAGATCGAGGAATCGCCTGACAAGGATTCGTTCTTCGTCTCCGGCCGCGGCGAATTGCAGCTGGCCGTGCTGATCGAGACGATGCGGCGCGAAGGCTTTGAAATCGCCGTGTCGCGTCCGCGCGTCGTCATGCAGAAGGGCGAGAATGGCGAATTGCTGGAGCCGGTCGAAGAAGTCGTCATCGACGTCGACGAGGAGCATGCCGGCGTCGTCGTGCAGAAGATGTCCGAGCGCAAGGCCGAGATGGTCGAACTGCGCCCATCCGGCGGCAATCGTCAGCGCATTGTCTTCCATGCGCCGACCCGTGGCCTGATCGGCTACCAGTCGGAGCTTTTGACCGACACGCGCGGCACCGCCGTGATGAACCGGCTTTTCCATGCCTATGAGCCCTACAAGGGCGAGCTGCCAGGCCGCACCAATGGCGTGCTGATTTCCAACGAACAGGGCGAATCGGTCGCCTACGCCATGTGGAACCTGGAAGATCGCGGCCCGATGGTCATCGATCCGGGCGTCAAGGTGTATCAGGGCATGATCATCGGCATCCATAGCCGCGACAATGACCTTGAAGTGAACGTGCTCAAGGGCAAGAAGCTGACCAACATCCGTGCCGCCGGCAAGGACGAGGCGGTCAAGCTGACCCCGCCGATCCGCATGACGCTGGAACGCGCGCTGGCCTGGATCCAGGACGACGAGCTGGTCGAAGTGACGCCGAAGACCATTCGGCTGCGCAAGCTCTATCTCGATCCGAACGAGCGCAAGCGGTTCGAGAAGTCGTCCAAGGTGGTCGGCGCGGCGTAAGCTCTTATTTTTTCCAACAGCGGAGAGGGGCGGAGCAACCAGTGTTCCGCCCCTTTTTCGTTCATCCACCGGCAGCCGCGATGATGGCCTGCCGATCGGCCTCGCCGGCCAGATCGATGCGGATCGTGTTTCTCGCACGGGCCGGCTTGCGCAGGGCCTTTGCTCCATCCGGGTCAACGATGAGCAGCCGCTTCTCCTCCAGCGCCTGAAGCCGTGATCGCGAGATGCAGAGTTCACTTGCGAGCAGCCGGTCGAGCCGCAGCGATGTCGGCATTTCGAGCCCAAGCTGGAGTTCCAACACGGTCGCGGCTTCCCTGGTGTCGCCGAGCCTGCGCTTGTGAACGCTGACATCGGAGAACTCCTCGACGCGCCCGATCCGGTTGCGCAACGCCACCGCATCGAAGGCATGACGGTGAGCGAGTGCAGGATCGTTGCTTTCGAGCGCCGCCAGCAGCGCCGGGTCGATGTCGCGGCGGTTGCAGCGTTCAAAAATGCCGAAATTCCAGGAATTGTCGCAGTCGATGCAGCGATAGATCAGCCACACGTCGATGCGTTTGCCACTGGCGTTGACGCGGAACTTTCCGCTGCTGCAATAGGCCCTCACGGTGCCGCAGCGGTTGCAATTGATGAGCGGTCGAGGTGCGGTCTGGGGTGCGATTGCCCAGTGGATACGCAGAAGTCCAGACATGCCGATAAGCCCTTCCCGTCGGGAAGTTCATCAGGCCGGCGATGTCGAGATGCCCATGCGGGCGCGGCGTGGCGGTCGCTTGCTATGATTGGAAATCGGATGTCACGGGCGGCAGCGCGCAACAACGGTTCAGCAGTGCCAAACCGGTCTCGAACCGCCGCCCAGAAGAACACATGAAAATGAAAACAGATACCGCAAATGCGGTGTCATGCAGTGTGTCGGGGGAGTTGGCGAGACCGGCGGTTACGTAGGCAAAGTGAAGCTCAAAATTGTTTCGCGATGGCCTTTCTAGCCGCGACATGCCGGACCGACAAGGGTCTTTTGTCGGTGCTACCGCAGCCGAGCCACTTGCGTTAATATCCGAAATCGAAGGTTTTCAACCAGAGACCCGGTTATGCACCCCACCTCGCTCCTGATTTTCGCCGCCGCTCTGTTCGTTGCCGCGGGCTCGCCTGGGCCATCGATCGCGGCGCTTGTCGCCCGCGTCATCTCGAAAGGGTTTCGCGACGTGTTCCCGTTCCTGCTCGCCATGTGGATCGGCGAGGGCATCTGGCTATCGCTGGCGGTGTTCGGGCTGGCTGTCGTGGCGCAGACCTTCCATTTCGCCTTCGTCGTGGTGAAATGGGTCGGCGTTGCCTATCTCGCTTACCTCGCCTGGAAGATGTGGACCGCGCCTGTCGATGCAAAAGAGGGCGAGATGCCGCGCGAGGATTCGGCGATAAAACTGTTCTTCGCCGGCATGGCGGTGACGCTCGGCAATCCCAAGATCATGATGTTCTACCTGGCGCTGCTGCCGACCGTCATCGACCTCGCTTCGGTCAGCATCGTCGGCTGGGTCGAGCTGACGGCGACCATGGCCGTGGTGCTGGTCGCCATCGATCTCGCCTGGGTGCTCGCCGCATCACAGGCGCGCAAGCTTTTGAAGAGCAAGCGCGCCATGAAGATCGCCAATCGCATCAGCGCCACGACGATGGCCGGTGCGGCGGCCGCCATAGCGACGCGGTCCTGAGCCGGCGCGTCACATCACTTCAATGATCGGCGCGATCTCGACGCTGAAGGCCGGGTTCATCAGGATCGGGCAGTCCTTGGCCTTGGCGACGGCATCGTCGATGTCTTTCGCTTCGACGATCGTGTAGCCGGCGGCCGGATTGCTGCCGCCATTGTTCTCGACCTTGCCGCCGGGCAGCACCATCTTCGACATGCCGACCGGATTGCCGCCGTCGACCACAGCCGAGCCGAGCTTGCCGTACCAGCCGTTCCAGGCGTCCATTGCGGCCTTCCGCTCGGCCTCGTCGGTCGGCATCTTGCCCGAGCCATGATAGACGTAGAGATACTTCGCCATGTTCTCCTCCCTTGGTGAGCGGCATCGAACCGGCATGCGGTCATGCCGCCTGCCGATCATCGGACCAAACCGGCAAACAAGCAACGAGAATGCGACACTGCTAATATAACGCCCCGGTCTGGATCCTGCCGCAATCCGTCACCTTGCCATGGCGTGGTATTCGTCGTTCGGCCGCATATCGATTGCCGCGGCCACGCGGTTCGACATGTTGAAGAAGGCAGCGGTCGAGGCGATGTCCCAGATGTCGCGATCGGTGAAGCCGGCCTGACGCAGCGCGCCCCGGTCGGCCTCGACGATCTTGGCCGGCTCTTGCGTCAGCTTGACGGCGAATTCGAGCATTGCCGTCTGCCTGGGCGAAAGATCGGCGGCGCGGAAATTCATCACCATCATTTCGCCGAGCGCCGGATCGCCGGAGAGCTGGCGCACCGCCGCGCCGTGCGCGGTCAGGCAATAGTAGCAATGATTGATCGAGGAGACGGCGACCGCGATCATTTCGCGCTCCAGCTTCGACAGGCCGGACTCACCCAGCATCAAATCGTTGTACATGTCGGTGAAGGCGCGCAGCTTCTTGTCGTCGAAGGCATAGGCCCTGAGCACGTTGGGGACGAGGCCGAGCTTCTCCTCGCATTTGGCGAAATAGGTTTTTGTCGCCTCGCTCAGCTCTCCCTGGCCAAGATCAAGCGCGCTGATTTTGCCGGTCATGGGTCATTTCTCCTCGTTGCGCGGCATCTTGTCGCCAAATTCCGATAATTCTTGGCAAGCCGTCAAACCTTTGTCGCCAAACAGCGGTCATCTGCTACCATAGTCGTAAAAGCATTCGACGGGAGGGACGTGCGTCATGGCCAGCGTGAAATCCGCGAGCAAGCCGAAGAAAAAAGCCACGGCAGCGCTTAAAGCGGAGGAAAGGCCAGCCAGGCTTGCAGACTATCTGCTCGCCCGCGCGCCAGCTGAAGACATTGCTCCCTACGATGTGGCCGACCTGGAGCGGGCTGCCGATCTCGCCGGCCAGGCAGTCGCCACTCACAGGAAAGGCGAGTGCGTCGTCGCCGTCGATGCCGATTCGGGCGTTGTGCGAGACGGCCGCCCGATGACGGTTGTCACGGTCGTCAACGACAACATGCCGTTCCTGTTCGATTCCATCCTCGGCGAGATCACCGAGACATCGGGCGAACCGACCCTGGTCACCCATCCGGTTATCGTCGTGCGCCACGGCAAGGGCGGCGTGGAAGAAATCCTCGGCGACGGCAATTTCGCCAAGGACGATGGCAGCCACGACCGGCTGAGCGTCATCCATGTCCACATCCCGCGGCTGACATCCGAGCAGGCGAGCGGATTGAGCGAGCGGCTGCGCAAGATCCTTGGCCAGGTTCATGCCGCCGTTCACGACTGGAGGCCAATGCTGGCCCGCCTCGATCAGGCGATCTCGGAATTCCGCTATACGGCCGTGCCGCTCGACAAGAAGAGCGTTGCCGAGGCTCTCGCCTTCCTGGAGTGGCTGCGCGACGACAATTTCACCTTCCTTGGCATGCGCGAGTTCAAATACACCGGCGGCGAGGAAAGCGGCACGCTGGAGCGCGCTGAAAAGCCTGGCCTCGGCATCCTGTCCGATCCCGACGTGCTGGTGCTCAGGCGCGGCACCGAAGCGGTAACGACGACGCCGGAGATCCGCGCCTTCCTGCATGGGCCGGAGCCGCTGATCGTCACCAAGGCCAATGCCAAGTCGTCCGTGCACCGCCGCATCTATCTCGATTACATCGGCATCAAGACCTACACCGCCAAGGGTACGCTCGCGGGCGAATTGCGCATCGTCGGCCTGTTCACCTCGACCGCCTACACGCGCTCGGTGATGAAGATCCCGTATCTGAGGTCAAAAGCCGAAACCATCATCGCCAAGTCCGGCTTCGACCGGCACGATCATTCCGGCAAAGCGCTGATCAACGTGCTGGAAAGCTATCCGCGCGACGAGCTGTTCCAAGTGCCGGTGCCGATCCTGCGCAAACATGCCGCCGCCATTCTGGGCCTGGTCGAGCGGCCACGCGTGCGGGCGCTGGTGCGCGCCGACCAATTCGACCGTTTCGTCTCAATCCTCGTCTTCGTGCCGCGCGACCGTTACGACAGCGTCGTGCGCGAGAAGATTGGCTCCTATCTGAAAACCGTATTCGAAGGCCGGCTGTCGGCCTACTACCCGGCCTTTCCCGAGGGCGGGCTGGCGCGCGTGCACTTCATCATCGGCCGCTCCGGCGGCAAGACGCCGAAGGTCGAGCAAGCGACGATAGAGGCGGCGATCCGCGACATCGTGCGTACCTGGGAGGACGCCCTTTCCGATGCGGCCGAGGCCAGTGGCGGCGACCAGGCTTTGAAGGCGATTGCCGCGCGGCTGCCGGAAAGCTACCGCGATTCGTTCAGCGCGGCGGTGGCGCTGGCCGATGCCAGGCGCATTGCCAAGATCAGCGCCGGCAATCCGATCGCCATCGATTATTATCGCCATGCCGAGCAGAAACCGCACCAGGCATCACTGAAAATCTATCATCATGGCAGCCCGGTGGCGCTGTCGCGCCGGGTGCCGGTGCTGGAAAACATCGGCTTCCGCGTCATCAGCGAGCGCACTTTCGAGGTCGGCGACGACCAGGTCGGCACGATCAATAGTGATCGGCCCGGCTTAGTCTTTATTCATGACATGGAGCTTGAGAACAGCTACGGCCAGCCGATCGACCTGACCGATGGCGGCGCGCTGTTCGAAGATGCGTTCCTCTCCGTCTGGCGCGGCGACGTCGACAATGACGGCTATAACGGCCTCGCCCAGACCGCCGGCCTGTGGTCTGGCGAGATCACCATCCTGCGCGCCTATGGCCGTTATCTGCAGCAGGTCGGCATTCCGCAAAGCCAGGATTTCATCGCCGCCGCGCTCAACCGCTATCCCGACATAGCGCGTGGCCTGCATGCGCTGTTCATCGCCCGGCTTGGCCCGACAGCGGAGACCGAAGGCGTGGTGGCCGCAAAGCACCTCAAGGCCAAGATCAAGGATGCGCTGGAGGATGTGCCGAACATCGACGACGACACCATCATCCGGCGCTACCTCAATCTGATCGAAGCCACGCTGCGCACCAATCATTTCGTTGCCGATACGAAAGAAAAGGGCCAGTCGCTGGCGATCAAGCTGGACTCGCACGCGGTCGAGGGCTTGCCGGCGCCGCGGCCGTGGCGGGAGATCTTCGTCTACGGCTCCGAGGTCGAAGGTCTGCATCTGCGCTTCGGTCCGGTGGCGCGCGGTGGCTTGCGCTGGTCCGACCGCGCCCAGGACTACCGCACCGAGGTGCTCGGCCTGGTCAAGGCACAGCAGGTCAAGAATGCCGTCATCGTGCCGGTGGGCGCCAAGGGGGGCTTCTATCCGAAGAAGCTGCCGATGAGCGCCGGCCGCGACGCGATCTTCGAGGCCGGTACTTCGGCCTACAAGAACTTCGTCTCCAGCCTGCTGTCGATCACCGACAATATCGGCCTCGACGGCGTCATCCCGCCGGCCGGCGTTATCAGACGCGACCCGGACGATCCGTATTTCGTCGTTGCCGCCGACAAGGGCACGGCGACCTTCTCCGATACCGCTAACGCGATCTCGGAGAAGCACGGCTTCTGGCTCGACGACGCCTTCGCCAGCGGCGGCTCGGCCGGCTATGACCACAAGAAGATGGGCATCACCGCCAAGGGCGCCTGGGAAGCGGTCAAGCGGCATTTCCGCGAGATCAACCGCGACATCCAGACCTCGTCCTTCACCGTCGTTGGGGTCGGCGACATGTCGGGCGACGTGTTCGGCAACGGCATGCTTTTGTCCCCGAAAACCCGGCTGATCGCGGCCTTCGACCATCGCGACATCTTCATCGATCCCGATCCCGACATGGCAGCCTCGATGGCCGAGCGCGAGCGCATGTTCGCGCTGCCGCGTTCGAGCTGGCAGGACTACGACAAGACGAAACTGTCGGAAGGCGGCATCATCGTCTCGCGCAACCAGAAATCGATCACCTTGCCGGCGGCGGCGGCGGCGGCGATCGGCCTGGCCAAGACCACCGCCACGCCGGTCGAGATCATGACCGCCATCCTCAAAGCGCCGGTCGATCTTCTGTGGTTCGGCGGCATCGGCACGTATCTCAGGGCATCGACCGAGACCAATGCCGAGGTCGGCGACCGCGCCAACGATGCCATTCGCATCACCGCGCTCGACGTCCGGGCGAAAGTGATCGGCGAGGGCGCCAATCTCGGCGTCACGCAGCGGGCGCGCATCGAGTTCGGCATGAATGGCGGCCGCTGCAACTCCGACGCCATCGACAATTCGGGCGGCGTCAACTGCTCCGACGTCGAGGTCAACATCAAGATCGCGCTGGCTTCCGCCATGCGCAAGGGGTCGTTGACACGCCCGGCACGCAACAAGCTGCTGGCCGAGATGACCGAGGAGGTCGGCTCGCTGGTGCTGTCCAACAACTACCAGCAGACGCTGGCGCTTTCGATCGCCCGCAAGCGCGGCCTCGCCGACATCGCGCATCAGAGCCGCTTCATGACGGCGCTGGAGGCGCGCGGCCTGCTCGACCGTGCCGTCGAGACGCTGCCGTCGCCGGCAGCGCTGGCCGAGCGTGAAGCGCGTGGCGAACCGCTGACCAGAGCCGAACTCGGCGTGCTGCTCGCCTATGCCAAGATTGTGCTGTTTTCCGACATCGTCGCCAGCGACGTGCCTGATGACGCGCATTTCGACCGGGACCTGATGGGCTATTTTCCCGACCAGATGGCGAAGAAATACGCCGCCGAGATCCATGGCCACAGGCTGCGCCGCGAGATCATCACACGGGTCGTCGCCAACGATCTGGTCAATCGCGGCGGCCCATCCTTCGTCAACCGGCTGCAGGAGGCCACCGGGCGCACCGCCGCCGACGTGGTGCGGACCTTCGCGGTGGTGCGTGACGGTTTTGCCTTGCCGGCGCTCTATCGCGAGATCGACGCGCTCGACAACCAGATCGACGGCCAGGTGCAGCTTGATCTCTATCAGATGGTCAGCCGGCTGATCTATGTGACCAGCGGCTGGTATCTGAAGAACGATGCCGGCACGGCACCCCTCAGCCAGCGCATTGCCGAGTTGCAGGAAGCCCGTAAGGCGCTGGAGCCCAAGCTCGTTTCGCTGCTGCCGGCCTTTTCACGCGAGCGCATCGAGGAGAAGCGGCATGGGCTGTTCAAGGCCGGCGCGCCGGAAAGCTTGGCCGGGCAGCTGGCACTGAGCGAGGTGGCGGAACTCATCCCCGACATCGCGCTGACGGCGCGCACCGCCGGCGCCGATATCGTCGCCGCGGCCAAGGCGTTCTTCGCCGTCAGCGATGCCTTCCGCATTCCGCGTGTCGAGGACGCCGCACGCTCGATCACGCCATCGGACTACTACGATCAGCTGGCGCTTTCGCGCGCCACCGACACGATCGATGCGGCACGGCGCGGCATCGCGGTGGCGGCGCTCACCGGCCACGCCAAGACGGCCGATCCGGTGGCTGCCTGGCTGGACGCCGGCGGCGAGCGGGTGGCGCGCATCCGCGAGCGGCTGCAGGCGTTGACCGAGGGCGGCGACATCACCGTGTCGCGGCTGTCGGTGGCGTCGGGGCTGATGAGCGATCTGACGGGGATGTGAACCGTCGATGATTGCCACACGCATTGTCGGGTGCGTGTGGCGCCTTTTCCAATGTTGTCGGCGCTTGGCGTTCAGCAAGCTCACCAGGAATGTTTGAGGGTGCCGACGATTTTCAGCCGGTCGCCGTAGAATTCGGTCCCGTAATAGCTGGTTGTCAGATACTTCCGGTCGAACAGGTTCGTTGCGTTCAAGGCCAACGTCACGTCCTTGGTCATCTTGTAGCTAATCGCCGCATCCACCAGTGCGTAGCCGCCAATCGAAATGGTGTTCGCGTCATCCCCGTAGGTTTGTCCGATATAGCGCACGCCACCGCCGATGGTCAGGTCGCCACGCGGTCCTTCCTCGGGAAGCGTGTAGTCGACCCAGGCTGACGCCAGGTGGCGAGGAACGCGCTGCGGCCGATTGCCGGCATTCCCGCCAATGCCGTCTTCCAGGATCTCGGCATCCCAGTAGGAATAGGCAAGCGTCAGGTTCAGGTTTTCCGCGATGGCGGCCTTGCCCTCGAGTTCGATGCCGCGGACGCCAACCTTGCCGATCTGCTGCTGGACAACAGGCGTGACATAGGTCGGAACATTGGTTTGGGTAAGGTCGAAGACCGCGGCTGTGAACAGGCCGTCGAAGCCGTCGGGCTTGTACTTGATGCCTGCCTCATACTGTTTGCCCTCCTGAGGCTTCAACGAGCCCGAGACCGCATACCCGTTGGCGCTTGGCGACACGAGCGGCTGGAAGCTTTCCGAATAGTTGGCGTAGACCGCGAGGTTCGGGGTGAATTTGTAGGTCAGGCCGGCGCGCTTGGTGAAGGCCGATGCGGTGTCGTCGTCCTGCGTTCCCAGGTCGAGATAATCAGCAGTCGTCTGCACGCGGTCCCAGCGCCCGCCCAGGGTGACGATCCAGCGGTCGTCAAACGTCAATTGCTCCTGGGCATAGACACCGACCGCCTGTTGCTTGACCCGCCAGTTCACGTAGGGGCCGAGGTTGATGCAGGATAGACCGCAATAGGTCGGGTTGTCGATGTCGATGGGACCCGCGGTGCCGAAGAGGATGTTTTCGCGGGTGTTGTCGTTGGCGTAGTCGACGCCGACAAGCGTCTTGCTGTCGACCCGGTCCCAGCCCGTATCGTATTGCAACTGATTGTCGAAGGCATAGCGGTTGGACAGGCCGCCGACGGAAAATGCCGTGCGGTCCGCCGTGGGGTCAAGCGACGCGCCGTAGACCTCGGCGTAGTCGAGGCTCAAATGCGTGTAGCGGGCATTGGAGCGGAAGGTGAGATTCTCGTTGAATTGATGTTCGAACTGGTAGCCGATATCGACCTGCTCGGTGTTGAAGCGGTTGAAATCCGGCTCGCCCAGGAAGGTGCCGATGTCGATATTGGCGCCGGCGGGGGTGCCGCGTGCGCCTGTGCCATCTCGCTTGTAATAGTCAGTCAGGATGGTGAGCGAGGTTCCTTCCTCGGGCTTGATGGTCAACGCGGGTGCGATGTAAAGCCGGTCGTCGTTGGAATAATCCCATCCTTGATCGCTATCCTTGGCCAGCCCGGTAAGCCGATAGGTCCACACGCCATCGGCGTCGATCGGCCCGCCAAAATCAACGCCAATCTCCTTGGTGCCGTCGCCATAGGACGTGTAAATCTCCCCCTGCTTCTGGTCCAGCGGCCGCTTGGTAATGGCGTTCACCAATCCGCCAGGGCCGTTGAGACCAAAAAGCGTCGATGTCGATCCCTTCAGGACCTCCACGCGCTGAAGTCCGTAAGGTTCGAGACGGCTGGCCGTGAACCAGGCTGGGATGCGCGCCGTCAGGCCGTCGCGATAGGTACCGAGCGATGTCTGGTCGAAACCGCGGATGCGAATATAGTCGTATCGGTCATCGTTGCCGAACTCGTCGGTGAGGACGCTGGATGTGTAGGCCACGGCCTGCTGGAGGCTTTCGATATGGCGCGCCTCCAGTTCCTTTTGGGTTACAACTGAAACCGAGGCGGGAACGTCGACGATCGGCGTATCGGTCTTGGTGGCGGTCCCCGGATCCTTGGCGACGATCGTTTTATCGGGCCCGCC
>NZ_RZRO01000036.1:0-55597 GCF_003997975.1 Mesorhizobium sp. M7A.F.Ca.US.005.03.1.1 | reverse complement strand
GCCGTGGTCGGTATCGGCCTGATCTCGGTGGCAGCGATCGCCTGGTTGGTGCCGTCCGATGTCGCCGAGCCAAGCGGTGGCGGCCTGCGCGGCGAGCTGCGCGTGCTGGGCAAGCTGCAGGTCTGGCTGGCCATGCTGATCGCGGCGCTGACCTCCGCAAGCCTGTTCACCGTCTTCACCTACATCAAACCCTACCTCACCGAGGTATCGGGCTTGTCGACCTCGGCAGTCACGTGGGTTCTGCTGCTGTTCGGCGCGGGCATGACCATCGGCAACATCATCGGCGGCAGACTGGCCGACTGGAAACTGATGCCGACAGTGATCGGCACCCTGCTGCTGATGGCCCTGCTTTTCGTTGGATTCAGGCAGTTCGGCGCAATCGCCAGCGTTGCCATCGGCATCGTCTTCCTGTGGGGCCTGCTCATCTTCGTCGTCGTGCCGCCGTTGCAGATCCGGGTCGTCGAGGCGGCCTCCGAGGGACCGAACCTTGCCGCCACGCTGAACCAGGGCGCCTTCAATATCGGCAATGCCAGCGGCGCCTGGATAGGCGGCGTGGCCCTGTCCGCCGGTGTTTCCTATGCCAATTTGCCGCTGGTCGGCGCAGCACTCGCTCTTTTGGCGGTCACCGTCGCTGTGCTGTCGCAGGCGCTGGACCGGCGCGCGCCGGTCATCCCGCTTCCGGCTGAATAGTCTCTTGCGCCCATAGCGCGGCAGGCTGGACCAATCGACATCGGCGCCTTCAAATCGCATGTCTCTCGCTCCTGATGGAGGAAGTCATGCAGAAATCGATCGAACGCATCGCCGGGGAAAGCGAAGGGGTTTCCTACGAATTCCCGCTGTTCCGCTTCACTGGTTCCGACAAGGCTGCTCCTTCGGCCTATCTGCAGGCGGCACTCCATGCCGGCGAATTGCCGGGTGTCGTCGCCATCGACGCGCTGATGCCGATGCTTGCCAGGGCGGAGGCCGAAGGCCGCATCAAGGGCAACCTCACCATCGTGCCCTGGGCCAACCCGATCGGCCGGGCGCAATATCATTTCGGCGAGCATCAGGGCCGCTTTCATCTCGGCACGCGCACCAATTTCAACCGCGGCTTTCCGCTGCTCGCGGCGCCCGACACAGCGCTCTTGCCCGACACCACCCTTGGCAGCGTCGACCAGCGGCTGAAGACGCGGCTGGTGCAGCTGTCGCTCGGCCACGACATCATGCTCGACCTGCACTGCGATGACGAGGGCCTCGCCTATCTCTACGTCCACACCAGCCTGTGGCCTGGTATGGCCGATTGCGCCGCGGCCATGGGCGTCGACGCGGTCGTGCTGTGGAGCGAAGACACTGACGGCACCTTCGAGGGCGCCTCGATCATGCCCTATCAGAACGTCCCCGCCGATGTGGCCAAGCTCGACCGTCGCGTCGCCACCACCGTCGAATATCGCGGCATCCTCGATGTCGACGGTGCCTTGGCCGCCGCCGACGCCGACGGCCTCTACCGGCTGCTGGTGGCGCGCGGCGTGATCGCCGACAGCGCCCTGCCCGCGCCGGGTCCTTTCACCGGCTTCGTGGCGCCATTGGAAAACATCGACATGATGCCGGCGCCACGGGCCGGTGCCGTGCTCTATGACGTGAAGCCCGGCGACCGCGTCGCCAAGGGCGCGCGCCTCGCCACCATCGTCCATGCACCGGGTGAAGCCGATGGCCGCACCGAAGTGTTCGCACCGCAGGACGGCATCATGCTGACCCGCCGCTCGCGCCGCATCATCCGCGCCGGCGAAGATCTTCTGAAGCTGGTTGGCGACAGGAAGAGCACTGATGCCCGGTCGGGAACGCTGGAGGACTGACTTAGCCCGAAATAGCCAGTCGCGCTTTCGCCTCCAGCCATTCGGACATCTGCCGGTAAGGCATCGGGCCGTGACTGATGCGGGCGACACCCAGTTCCGCCAGCCGCTGGCGCGGCGGCACATGCGCCAGCGCAATGATGTTGACCGGCAACGCAATTGCCTTGCAGAGCGTCTCGATCAGGCCTTCGTCGCCAAGGCCCGGCGCAAAGAAGCCGTGCGCGCCGGCTTTTTCGAAGGCCTGTGCGCGCTCGATGGCCTGGTCGAGCAGAACGTCATCATGCGCATCCGGTTTCGCCTTGAGGAAGATGTCGGTTCGAGTGTTGATGAATGCCGGTATGCCGGAAGCCTTGACGGCCGCCGCCGCGGCTTCGATGCGCTTTGCCTGCACGGAAATGTCATGCAGGCCGCTGCCACCGACAATCTGATCCTCGAAATTGAAACCGATAGCGCCGGCCCGCAGCGCCAACGTCACCGTGCGAGCGACGATTTCCGGGTCAACGCCGTAGCCGCCCTCGAGGTCCATGGTCACCGGCAGGTCGACCGACCCGACGATGCGCTTGATGTTGTCGAGCGCCAGTTCCAGCGGGATTTTCTCGCCATCGGCGTAGCCGAACGCGGCCGCGACCGGCCAGCTTCCGGTGGCGATCGCCTTGGCACCCGCTTTCTCGATGATCTTGGCCGAACCCGGATCCCAGGCATTGTAGAGGACGACCGGGTTGCCCTTGACGTGGAGGGAATGAAACGTCCGCGCACGCTCGATCTGCTCGGTCATGGTTATTTTCCCGTCTTCCTGCTGTTGGATGAGCACTCTAAGCGGCACTGTCGGCTCTGGCGATGTGCCATGAGCCTGAGAAGCGGCGGCCAACGAACAGACTTTCAAACCTGTTGCGCATCCTTCTTTTCGCAGCTATGGATTTCGCCATGAATATGCGTTCGATCAAGACCATTTGGTGGTGGGCCTGCTGACAGCGGCCTGTTCGAACACGTGCGCGTGAATAGAGAGGGTGGCCGCAACGGAAAGTCCGGGCGGCCATTTGTTTTTTCCAAGCCATTCCCGGGTCCGTTGCCCCAAGAAGCTGATGGAGACGGCAATGACGATGAAGGTTCTGGAAAACGGCGCGGAAAGTTTCGTGACCGCGGGTGGCATCACCATCACCCGCGCGCGCCACGACCGGCCGTATGCGGGCGCGATCGACGCTTACGTCGACGGCCTGAATTCGCGCCGCGGCGCGGTGTTTTCCTCAAACTATGAATATCCCGGCCGCTACACGCGCTGGGACACCGCCATCATCGACCCGCCTCTGGTTATCTCCGCGCGCGGCCGCGCCATGCGTGTCGAGGCCCTCAACGGCCGTGGCGAGGTGTTGTTGCCGGTCATCGGCAAGGCGCTGGGTAGCCTGGCCGATATCACCATCGCCGAGACATCGAAAAGGCTCATCCGTCTCGACGTCGCCAAGCCCGGCCGTGTCTTCACGGAAGAAGAGCGCAGCCGCGTTCCTTCGGTGTTCACGGTGCTGCGCGCCATCACCGCTCTGTTCAAGACCGAGGAAGACGCCAATCTAGGTCTCTACGGCGCTTTCGGCTACGATCTCGCCTTCCAGTTCGACCCGGTAGACTACAAGCTCGAACGCAAGCCAAGCCAGCGCGACCTGGTGCTGTTCCTGCCTGACGAGATCCTGGTCGTCGACCATTATTCGGCCAAGGCATGGACCGACCGCTACGACTATGCCGGCGAGGGTTTTTCGACCGAAGGGCTGCCGCGCGACGAAATCTCCGAGCCGTTCAAGAGCCCCGACCGCATCCCGCCGCGCGGCGACCATGAACCCGGCGAATACGCCGACCTGGTGCGCAAGGCGATGGATTCGTTCAAGCGCGGCGACCTGTTCGAGGTCGTGCCGGGCCAGATGTTCTACGAGCGCTGCGAGACGCAGCCGTCCGAGATTTCGCGCAAGCTGAAGGCCATCAATCCGTCGCCCTATTCCTTCTTCATCAATCTGGGCGAAGGTGAATATCTGATCGGCGCCTCGCCCGAAATGTTCGTGCGCGTCAACGGCCGCCGCGTCGAGACCTGCCCGATCTCGGGCACCATCAAGCGCGGCGACGACGCAATTTCCGACTCAGAGCAGATCCTGAAACTGCTCAACTCGAAGAAAGACGAATCCGAGCTGACCATGTGCTCGGACGTCGACCGCAACGACAAGTCGCGGGTCTGCGAGCCGGGTTCGGTGCGCGTTATCGGCCGGCGCCAGATCGAGATGTATTCGCGCCTGATCCATACGGTCGACCACATCGAAGGCAGGCTGCGCGAAGGCATGGATGCCTTCGATGCCTTCCTGTCGCATGCCTGGGCGGTCACCGTCACCGGCGCGCCGAAGCTATGGGCCATGCGCTTTATCGAGCAGAACGAGAAGAGCCCGCGCGCCTGGTATGGCGGCGCGATCGGCATGGTCAATTTCAACGGCGACATGAACACCGGCCTGACGCTCCGCACCATCCGTATCAAGGACGGCATTGCCGAAGTGCGCGCCGGCGCCACATTGCTGTTCGACAGCATTCCCGAGGAAGAAGAAGCCGAAACCGAACTGAAGGCATCCGCCATGCTCTCCGCCATCCGCGACGCCAAGACAGGCAATTCCGCCAGCACCGAGCGCACCACCGCGCGCGTCGGCGACGGCGTCAACATCCTGCTGGTCGACCACGAGGACAGTTTCGTCCACACGCTGGCCAATTATTTTCGCCAGACCGGCGCCAACGTCTCGACCGTTCGCTCGCCGGTGCCTGAGGAAGTCTTCGACCGGCTGAAACCCGACCTCGTCGTGCTGTCGCCCGGCCCCGGCACGCCGAAGGACTTCGATTGCGCCGCAACCATCAAGAAGGCGCGCGCCCGCGAACTGCCGATCTTCGGCGTCTGCCTTGGCCTGCAGGCATTGGCCGAGGCCTATGGCGGCGAACTGCGGCAGCTGCACATACCGATGCACGGCAAGCCGTCGCGCATCCGCGTCTCCAAGCCCGGCATCATCTTCTCGGGCCTGCCCAAGGAAGTCACCGTCGGCCGCTACCACTCGATCTTTGCCGATCCGGTGCGGCTGCCCGACGATTTCATCGTCACGGCCGAGACCGAGGACGGCGTCATCATGGCCTTCGAGCACCGCAAGGAGCCGATCGCCGCAGTGCAATTCCACCCGGAATCGATCATGACGCTCGGGCACAATGCCGGCATGCGCATCATCGAGAACATCGTCGCCCACCTGCCGCGCAAGGCCAAGGAAAAGGCCGCCTGACGATCATGGCCGAAGCCGAGAACACGATGGCGATCGCGGCCAAGGCGGCCGCGAAGCGCAAGGTCGCGAACCTCGCCTTCTGGTCGATTATCGTCGCCTTTGTCGTGCTCGCGCTGAAAGCTGCCGCCTGGTACGTCACCGGCTCAGTCGCACTCTATTCGGACGCACTGGAATCGATCGTCAACGTCATCGCCTCGGTCGCCGCCTTCTGGGCGATCCAGATCAGCCACAAGCCGGCCGACCAGGATCATCCCTTCGGCCATCACAAGGCCGAGTATTTCTCGGCAGTGCTGGAAGGCGTGTTGATCGTGCTTGCCGCGCTATTGATCCTCAACGAGGTCTGGCGCTCCTGGCAGACTCCGTCACCCTTGGAACAGCCTTGGGAAGGTCTTGCGGTCAACGGCGTTGCCACGACTATCAACGCCTTCTGGGCCTGGACGCTGATCCGCGCCGGCAGGGCGGAGAAATCACCGGCACTGGTCGCCGACGGCAACCACATCATGACCGACGTGGTGACCTCGATCGGGGTCTTCGGCGGCCTGGTCGGGGCGATCCTGACCGGTTGGCAGATCCTTGACCCCGCACTTGCCGTCCTCGTGGCTTTGAACATCCTGTGGCAGGGCTGGCATGTCATCGGCTCGTCGATGAACGGGCTGATGGACCGCGCCGTCGACACCCAGGAGCACATGCGCATCCGCGACGTCATCTCGGCCAACTGCAAGGGCGCACTTGAAGTGCACGACCTCAAGACGCGCATCGCCGGCCGCGCCACCTTCATCGAGTTTCATCTGGTCGTCGACGCACACATGTCGGTCGGCGCCAGCCATGTCATCTGCGACCGCATCGAGGATGCGCTGAAGGCCGAAATCCCCTCGGTGCGCGTCACCATCCATGTCGAGCCCGACGACGAGGCCAAGCTGCCCAAGGGCACCACGGCCGTGCCGTTCGCATGAGGCGGTTCACCAGGTCTCGATTGAGAGATCTTTGATCCGCTCGAATTCCCGGACATTACGGGTCATCAGCGCAAGGTTCCGAGCGCGCGCTTGCCCACCGATCAACGCATCGTAGGGACCGATCGGAGTTCCTAACGTCGCAAGCGTTGCCCGAATCTCCCCAGCATGTCTTGCGTCTTCTCGGTCGAATTCGAGCACCGGGAACTGCAGAGCTTCGATGCGCGCCAAATTTTCAGCCCTTCGCTGGCTCTTTTCAGCACCATAGTGCAGTTCGTGCGCGACGATCGCAGAGAGGGCATAGTCCTGCGGCCTGTGCCGTTTTAGCAGCGCCAACAGACCCGCGTCGCCCTTGATGACCGCGATGACGGCATTGGTGTCGAGCAGGTAGATCACTTGAAAACGTCATCCAAGGCAGGTCGATCCTGCCCGTCTTGACGTTCGAGCGCCGCCTCGGCGAAATCGTTATCAAGCGGTCCGATCACTTGGTCTAGCCACGCCCAGTCCTGCGCAAGCGGTTCCAGAATGACGGTTTGCCCGTGACGGCGGATCGAAACCTCATCTGTTTCGAAACGGAACTCCTTGGGCAGACGCACAGCTTGTGACCGGCCCGACCAGAACACTTTCGCCTTGTCCATCACGCTATCCTCAAATGAGATATAGCAAAGATATATCCCTTCATGGCGACGTAGACAAGTCCGAGCTCAGGGCGAGCAGGCCGATTGCGGCATTGGCTTCAGCCGATAGACCTTGTCGTCGGATTTCGTCTTTCCGGCGTCCGCCTTCGAACACAGGTCGACGATTGCAAGCGCGCTGTTTGGGTTGGCCAGCATCATCGTGCCGTTGGCGCCACGCTTGAGGAAAATCTCCTTCTGCGCGATGTCGCAGGAGAAATCGCTCATCTTCGTGCTGGCCGCGCAGCGCCACTGGTCGGCTTCGCCCTGGCAGGAATAGGTCTGCGTCACCTTAGCCGATTTCTGCCGTGTGGTGACGGTAACGGCAATGTCGGCGCCGTCTGGCCAATTGGCGGTGTCACCGCCCGAGGCGAAGGACGCCAGTTCTACCTTGCCGCGGAAAACCCGGATCGACTGGGTGAGTTGATCGGGGTGCGAGCCGAGATGCGCTGCATCGTAGTCGCGCCCGTAGCAGAACGCCTGGTCCGGCTTCAGCCGCTCGCGCAACGGAGCTCCGAGCGCAGCGGCGACTGGATCGATGCGCGCGAACTCCGCCTGGCAGGTCGCTGCCGGCATCGGGTCGAGGCGGAAATTGTCATCCTCCGAGCCGAGCGCCTGCCTGTCATATTCCGCTGCGCCAAGCTCCTCTTCTGATCCGGCATCGAGATAGATGTCGGGCTGCAGATCCGAGAGGAACAGCCGACCCTTGTCATCGACCTTCAGCGACGCAAGCGTCCGGTCGCATTCCATGCCGCAATGGACCGGGCCCGTCTTGCCGTCCTCGGAAGCATGATTGCACCAGCCGCCGGCCCATTCAGGCGACTTGGCGCCGCGCACCGTGGTGGCGATGAAGGCATTGTAGGACGTGTCGGAATTCCCGGTCGGCTCCTCGTTCGGCCGGCTGACCGGATCATGGCCGTAGTAGAAGAAGATCCGCGCCACCTTCTGCTTCGGGTGCGCCTTGAGATGCGCCGCATCATAGACGCGGCCGAAACAGGCATCAGCGCCGTTCGGACTGAGTTCGGTAAGCTTCAGCGCATCGTCGGCGGAGGCCGATCCGGCAAGCGCGCCGAGCAGCACGGCGCAAAACCCGGCGCCGGCAACCGTCTTCCATTCCCCCAACCCAAACGCCCATTCCTTCAACGCCATGTGACCTCTCCTCCGCATCGAAAGGACGCAACGGCAATTTATGCTAGTATTGCGGCTGGAGTCACGCAATTCGCGGTCAGCCGCCAAGCGGAGGAGGATGCCATGCGCCGGCGCGATATGTTCCGCACGGTTCTTGCCGGAACCGGAACGCTTCTCGGTCTGCGGGCAGCACAGGCAGCCGCCACCGAGCCCACAAGGCAAAAAGTCGCCTACCACTTGAGCGACAGCGACAAGGTCAATTTCGTGCTCGGCAACATCAAGAACCATTATGAAGGCACCGGCGGCAAGGTCGACATCGTGCTGGTCGTGCATGGTCCCGCGCTCGCGGCCTTCAAGTCGAAAGGCATATCGGCCGCGATTTCCGGGCGCTTCGCCGGCCTGGTGCAGCAGGGACTGGAACCCCACGCCTGCGCCAACACCATGCACGGCATGGACATTACACTCCCCGACCTGCTCGCCGGATTTCATGCCGCCGACAAGGGCGGCGTCGTCAAACTCGCCGAACTGCAAGGCCAGGGTTACGCCTATCTGCGTCCGTAGAGCGGTTTGTTTGACGCAAATCCCCCGGGGAAAGCGCTCACACTTTTCCTTGAATTGCTCCAAGGCTTGAACACCGGGGTGGCAAGGGCCTACGAAGGGCAGGCAGACATCCCGGAGGAAGAACCGTGCCAGCCACCACACTCAGCATACCCGATCTTGCCGGCAAGGCAGTGCTGGTTACCGGTGCATCGACCGGCATCGGGGCGGCGCTCGCGCTGGCCTATGCAGCGCAGAAATGCAAGGTGGCGTTGCATTATAACTCGAGCCGCGACGCCGCCGAGAAGCTCGGCCTGACGATTGCCGACAAGGGCGGCGAGGTGTTTCTCGTCCAGGGCGATTTCTCCGTTGCCGCCGATGTCGAGCGCGTCGTCGAGGACAGTGCGCAATATTTCGGCCGCCTCGACGGGCTGGTCAACAATGCCGGCGGCATGCTCGGCCGCATCCCCTATGCCGAGCAGACCGAGGCGCATTACGATGCGGTGATGGACCTCAACGCCCGTTCGGTGCTGACTGCTTCGCGCAAGGCGATCCCGTGGCTGAAGAAACAGGGCGGCTTCATCGTCAACACCTCGTCGATCGCCGCCCGCAATGGTGCGGGCGGCGGCGCCGGGCTTTACGGCTCGGCCAAGGCCTTCGTCTCCAATGTGACGCGTGGCATGGCCAAGGAGCTGATCGGCTTCGGCATCCGCGTCAACGCGGTGGCGCCCGGCACAATTCTCACCCCGTTCCACGAGCGCTATTCGACCGACGAGCAGATCAAGGGCATGGTCGCCACCATTCCGCAGGGACGCGCCGGCACGGCGCAGGATTGCGTCGGCGCCTATCTGTTCCTCTCTTCCGACCTTCTCAGCGGCTACATCACCGGCCAGGTGATCGAGGTGAATGGCGGCCAGTTGATGCCTTGAACGGCTATCGGCATACTGGCGATCTGCACGCTCTTGTCGAAAACCTCAAAGGGAGACAACGGAATGTACGGACTGATCGGCAAGATGCGGGCGTCGCGCGGCCAGCGCGACGCGGTCATGGACCTCCTGCGCGCCAGCACCGGCGCCCTGCCGGGCTGCCTGAGCTATATCATCGCCCGCGATCCCGCCGATGCCGACGCGATCTGGGTCACCGAAGTGTGGACCGACGCCGAAAGCCACAAGGCCTCGCTGCAGCTTCCCGAAGTCCAGGCGGCGATCGCCAAGGCGCGGCCGTTCATCGCCGGCTTCGAATTCCAGGTCGAGACCCACCCCGTCGGCGGCTTCGGCCTAGCCGACAGCAAGACGGGGTGAGTTCGATGCCAATTTTGAGGAGCAATCTTTGACGCAGACAGTAAACATTCGCGATGCGAAAGCTCATCTGTCGCGCCTTGTGAGACGTGCAGCCCAAGGCGAGTCGTTTGTTATTGCCAAAGCCGGCAAGCCGTTGGCCAGAATCGTGCCGATCGAACAGCCGGCGCTGCAGGCGCGACGGGTCGGTTTTATGGCCGGCCAGTTTTCCGTCCCCGACGATTTCGACCGCACGGGTCGCAATGAGATCGAGCAACGGTTCAACGCCGGCTTGTGAGACCTGTTACTCGACACCTGGGCGGGTGAAACAATCATTTTTCTGTGAATCGCGGTTCGCATTTTTCGCCCTGCGGGTCTAAGAGCGAAACATGGATTCCTCGGCCGAGCAGCCCTCCCCGGACCTGCCCACACTCGAGCGCATGGCGCGGATGCGCAGGCTCTGGCAGTGGCTTGCCCTGCTGGTTGTTTCCTTGCTGTTTGCCGGCGCGCTGGAACTCGCCGCCCTGCCGGCGGCGCTGCTGATCGGGCCGATGCTGGCCGCCATCGTCGCCGGCACCAATGGCGCCACGGTGCGCGTGCCGCGTCTTCTGTTCGGCGCCGCCCAGGCGATCGTCGGCTGCCTCGTCGCGGCGTCGATCTCGGCCGACATCTTTCCGGTCTTCTACAAGGAATGGCCGCTGTTTCTTGGCGTCGTGGTGGCCACCGTCACAGCCTCCAGCCTGCTCGGCTGGCTGATCAGCCGCTGGCGCATCCTGCCCGGCACCACCGCCGTCTGGGGCTCGTCGCCGGGTGCGGCCACCGCCATGGTGCTGATGGCGGGTGCCTTCGGCGCCGATCAGCGGCTCGTCGCTTTCATGCAATATCTGCGCGTCATCTTCGTCTCGATGACGGCGGCACTCGTTGCCAAGATGTGGGTCGACACGTCTGAGGTCGAAATCCCCGCCATCGTCTGGTTTCCGCCGATCGATGCCCAAGCCTTCGCCGCCACCATCGGCATCGCGGTCGTAGGCGGCCTGGCGGGAAAGTTGTGCCGACTGCCCTCGCCCTTCTTCCTCGGCACCTTCATCTTCGGCACCGTCGTCCATCTCGGCTTGGGCGTGGAAATGCAATTGCCGCAATGGCTGCTGGCCGTCAGCTACGCCATGGTCGGCTGGTCGATCGGCCTGAACTTCACAAGGGCGATCCTGCGCCATGCGGCGCACGCCTTGCCGCAGATCATCGCCTCGATCGTGGCCTTGATCGCCTTTTGCGGCGGCCTTGCCTTCATGATCAGCCATCTCCTGGGCATCGATCCGCTGACCGCCTATCTGGCGACCAGCCCCGGCGGCATGGACAGCATCGCCATCATCGCTGCAGCAGCGCAGAACGTCGACATCTCTTTCGTCATGGCGCTGCAATCGGTGCGCTTCCTGATCGTGCTGCTGGTTGGCCCGAGCGTGGCGCGGCTGGTGGCGAGAGGCGTCAGGCAATAGGCAGCGGCTAGTCCTCGCCGCCCTCGCCCACGCTGTGCGCGTCCCGGCGCCAGTAGGCCGTAACCAGGTGGCGGTCGCGCGGCAGGCCCCACTGTTTACGCACGATCTTGCGGATCTCCCGGAAATCGCCAAATTCGCAACCGACCCAGACGTACAGGCCGTCGGCAAGCGCCATGTGCTTGCGCTCGCGCAAGGCGGCGGACAACAGGCCCGCGGTGCCGGCCTCGCGGCCGTGCCGGTAAAGCCAGGTGATGTCGATATTATCCCCTTGCGCCAGCGCCATCCGGTCGTCCGGCCCATCGATCTCGATCAGCGCCTCAGCGCGTGTTGACGGCGGCAGATCTTCCAGAATCCTGCCTATGGCGGGAAGTGCTGTGTCGTCGCCGAGCAGAAGCAAGGTCTGCGCCACCGGAGCGTCGCCGCCACCGGGTCCGATCATGCCGATGACATCTCCCGCCCGTGCATTTTGCGCGAAGCTGGCGGCGGGCGTCTCCTGGCCGGGGTGCAGCACGAAATCGACATCGAGCCAGCCGCTTGCGGCATCCAGCGCCCGGATCGTGTAGACCCGCACGGCAAGCGCATCGTCGCCCGAAGGCCAGACAATCAAGCCATCGGCACCCATCGACGGCCAGAGCGGCTGGCGGCCAGCCGGCGGCAGCAGCAGCCGTATGTGCAGGCCGCCATGGCTAAACCGGCCGAGATCCTTACCGGCGAAGCGCAGACGCTGCATATGCGCCGAGAACCGCGTCGACGACATCACCGTGATCTCGCGGAAGAAGACCGGCATGCCGGCGTCAATGCCGTCGCCTTGCCAATGGATGCCCCTGGTCGTGCCGAGATGTTCGGCGACATGGCCGGCAACCGTCATCTTCATGTAGGACAGGCAGGTTTCGTCGGACGCCGCGACGCGGATCAGTACGCTTTCATTATCGAGCGTGGCGCTCAACGAACCATAATAGAGGCGAAGCTCCCATTGGTCGGCGACGCCGGTGTCGATCTCGAATTCGCTGTGCTCGGCGCGCAGCCGGTCCATCACCGACCTGATCGCCGCGTCGCTGATCCGGGTTTGCGCGCTCAATTGGTCCATCATTCAAGTCCTATGCAACAGTTCGGGGCAAGCGCCGCAGCGCCCCCGCGGTCAGCGGCATGCCACAGCCGCTCAAGCGCTTCCACACAAACATGACTATCACTGTCATATTATGCGATGAACGCCTAGCGCGCCGCAAGGCGATCGGGAAGGAAATCGACGAACACGCGCACCTTCGGCGACAAATGGCGGTTGGAAGGCCACAGCATCCGGAACTGGCCACGGCCGTCGACATGACCGTCGAGAACGGTACGCAGCCTGTCTTCGTGCAGCGCCTCACGCACCAGGAAATCCGGCATGCAGGCGATGCCGAGGCCGGCGATCGTGGCGCCCTTCAATGCTTCCATGTTGTTGCAGGTCAGCATCGAGCGGATCTGCGGTTCAGCGCTTCCGGTTATGAACGGCCACTCCAGCAGCCTGCCGCTGTTGAGGAAGCGGAAGTTTATGCCGAAATGCCTGATGAGATCCGCCGGCTCGCCGGGTGTGCCATGGCGCTCGAGGTAGGAGGGCGCCGCGCACAGCAGCATGCGGAAGGGCGCAACGGGTCTCGACACGAGGCGCGAATCAGGCAGCTCGCCGCTGCGGATCGCGACATCGATGCCCTCGTCGATGACGTCGACGATCCGGTCGTTGAAATCGATATCGAGCTCGATCTCGGGATAGCGGGCCATGAACTCCGACAGCACCGGCAGCAACAGATGATAGGTGACGATCGGGGTGGATATGCGCAGCCGCCCACGCGGTGTTTCCCGTGTCCGCGACAGCATCGCCTCGGCATCGTCGATGTCGTCGAGGATGCGGCGCACCCGCTCGTTGAACAGCTTGCCCTCTTCCGTCAGGCCAATGCGCCGCGTGCTGCGCTGCAGGAGCCGCACGCCGAGTTCCTGCTCAAGCCGGGCGACACTTTTGCCGACAGCGGAAGCCGAGATGCCAAGCGCCCGTCCGGCAGCGACGAAATTGCCGAATTCGGCGGTGCGGGCAAAGGCCAGGAGCCCGTTGAGACGATCCATCGTGTCATTCCATTCGAGCGTTTCAGTCCGATATACCAGGAGATATAACACCATTTTTCCTGAAATGCCGACGACCTATCTTGTCATCACGACCGGCTCCGCAATCGCGGCCCACCGGCGAGTGCTGTTTCAGATAGGAAAATCCATGACTTCCAGGACCACAACCGGCTCTGCCGAGAGATGGCTCGTGCTCTTGTCCGTGTGCCTTGCCGCGATGACGATGCCATTGACCTTCACCGGTCCGGCCGTCGCTCTGTCGCGCATCGCGGCCGATCTCAGCGGCAGTCCCATCGAGCTCAACTGGGTGACCAACGCCTTCATGCTGACCTTCGGCGCCACCCTGATGGCGTCGGGCGCCCTGGCCGACAACCACGGCCGCAAGCGCCTCTTCCTCGTCGGCCTCTCCCTCTATATCCTGGCATCACTGGGCGCGATGCTGGCGCCGGACATCATCTGGTTCGACATCTTCCGGGCCGTGCAGGGGATCGGCAGTGCGGCCGCCTTCGCTGGCGGCGCCTCGGCACTCGCCCAGGAATTCGAAGGGCCATTGCGGCTGCGCGCCTTCAGCTTCCTCGGCACCAGTTTCGGCATCGGCCTCGCCTTCGGCCCGATCGCGTCGGGCCTGCTCATCTCCGCATTCGGCTGGCGGTCGATCTTTCTTCTGGTTGTGGCACTCGCGATTGCCGCCGCCATGCTCGGCCTGCGCACCATCAGGGAATCGCGCGACCCGGATGCGACGGGCCTCGACTGGGCGGGAGCCGGCACCTTCACGATCGCGCTGGCGTCGCTGACCTATGGCGTGCTCCAGGCGCCGCAGAGCGGCTGGGCTGATCCCCTCGTCGTCACGCTTCTGGCCGCTTCTATCATCTGTTTTGTCGCCTTCGTCGTTGTCGAGCGGCAAGCACAACGGCCGATGCTCGATCTCACGCTGTTTGCCTACCCCCGCTTCGTCGGCGTCCAGTTCCTGGCTGCGGCACCCGCTTACGCCTTCGTCGTCCTGCTCGTCCTGTTGCCGATCCGTTTCATCGGCATCGAAGGGATGAACGAGATCAAGGCCGGGCAATTGATGATCTGCCTCTCAGGTCCGCTGCTGATCCTGCCGATGCTCGCCGGCCAGCTGGCGCGCTGGATCGCACCGGCCACCATCTGCGGCGTCGGCCTGCTCGTCGCTGCCGCCGGGCTTGTCTGGCTGAGCCTGACACCACCGGTCGATAGTGCGCTGATGGCGCCGCTGATGCTGATCGGCGTCGGCATCGCTCTGCCCTGGGGATTGATGGACGGGCTTGCGGTCAGCGTCGTGCCAAGGGAGCGCGCCGGCATGGCGGTCGGCATCTTCAACACCACCCGCGTCGCCTGCGAGGGTGTGGCGCTGGCGATCGTCATGGCGACGCTTTCCGGCTTTGCCGCCGCGCAGCTCGCCGCACAAGGAATGGCATCTTCGACGGACGCAGCGGCGGCAGCCCAGTTGCTGGTGACCGGCAATCTCGGCGAAGCAGCACAACATTTGCCCCAAGCCGGAGCCATTGTTCTGGTCCAGGCCTACGAGACGGCGTTCGACAGGCTGCTGATCGTGTTGGCGGCGATCACCGTCGTCACCGCCCTTGTCGTCTTCCTTGGCCTGCGTCGCGTATCGGCTTCCGAGCGCGAAACCGCCGCCCTGCCGGCATGCCAGAAAGGGTAGCCGTCAGCGGACGGGCCTCGCTATCAATCCAGCCTGTGCATCAGGTCCTCATCCAGCCAACGGCCGAAGAAATAGACCAGTTGCTTGTGCCACCACGGCCAGTCGTGGCTGACATCGCCGCCCCAATAATCGACCCAGGCGGGAATGGATTTGTCGCGCAGGATCTGTTCCAACCTGCGCGTCTCGACCAGCATCCGCTCTTCCCACGCGCCCTGCCCGCAGCAGAAGATCAGCCTGAGCGTCTTCAGCCGGGCCAGCAGTTTGGGATCGACGATGCCGGGCAGATAGTCCAGCGGCGAGTTGTAGAAAATGTCGCCCTCGAGCGCCCTGCCGAAAAAATCGCGGGCCGAATAGACGCCCGACAGCGCGATGACGCCGCTGGCGAGTTCGGGAAAGCGGAAGACGAAGTTCGAGGAGTGATAGCCGCCCATCGAACAGCCCGAGAACAGCGGCTTCAGCTTGCGCCCGCCATTGGCCTGCTCGGCCGTGGACAGGAAGTCCGGCAGCGCTTCCTCGCGCACATAGCGGAAATAGGCCTCGTGGCGGGCAATGCGATGAGCCGCGTCGGCATGCTTGTCGAAGAAGGATTCCGAATCGACGCCGTCGACCGTGAACAGCTGGATGCGGCCGGTGTCGATGAATTCGGCCAGTGCGCCCACCCCGCCGGAATCCTCGAACTGGTAGAACCGGCCCTGCGAGGTCGGAAACACCACCACCGGCCGGCCGGCATGGCCGTAGCGCTTGTATTCCATGTCGCGGCCGAGTTGGCTCGAGAAATTCTTGTGATAGGAAATGTCCATCGCCTCACGCCTTTTCCGCGTGGATGTACGCGACCGCTTCGCGCAGCGCTGCTTCGTCTTTCGAGCGCATCTGGTAGGCGTAATTTCCCATGGCGCGGCTGAAAACCTCTTCGATGGCCTGATGGTGGACGATCTTGTCGCGGTGCGCGGCTAGCACGTCCTCATGGCTGTGCAAATAGTGGAGGCGTCGCTTGCGGCTGGCATAGGCGGTGAAATATTTGCCCTCGTAAGGGCCGCCGGCGGCATCCCTGACCACCATGTCGGCCCACGCCGCATAGACATCGATGTCGAACGTATAGTTGATCGCATCGGTCATCCACGCGCCGGGCGGGCGCATGTTGACCTCCAGCGCGATGACACGGTCGTCCTTGGTCTCGAACAGCTCGATGTGGAAGAAGCGTTCCCGCACGTCGAATGCTTTCAGGATCTTTCGACCGGCCTCCTCGACCGCCGGGTTGATCCTGGGAAAGCAGGTATAGCTCATGTGGCGGTCCTTGTTGACCACCTCCATGACGCTCTGGTCGTAGCGGTGGCTGGCCGCCAGCACCACCTCGCCGTCGCGGTTGACCAGCCCGTCATAGGTCACCACCAGCCCCTCGATGAACTGCTCCATGACGAAGGTCACGTCCTCGGGCTTGTCCCGGAAGAACTGGTCGAGCTCCTTGGCGTTGGAGATCTTGAAGGTGTTCGATGCGCCGGAACCGCTGTCGGGCTTGACCACCACCGGATAGCCAACGCGCCGGATGAAGGTCATGGCCCCGGCGCGGTCGGAACATTTGCGCTGCGCGATGGTGTCGACGCCGCTCTTGCGGAAGAAGGCACGCATGCGGCTCTTGCGCTTCAGGTTCTTCACGAAATCGAGCTTGGTGCCGTAGATGTTGAAATCGGTGCGGATGTTGGCTTCCAGCTCCAGCCAGTGTTCGTTGAGCGATTCAAAGCGGTCGATGCGGCCCCACTTGTGGATGAAATGCCCCATTGCCCGGAACACCGGATCATAGTCCTCCATGTCGGCGACACGGTAGTACTCGCTGAGCGCCGCCTTCAGCTTGGCGTCGAGCGCGTCATAGGGCGCGTCGCCGATACCGAGCACCCTGGCCCCGGCCTTCTTCAAACGGTCGCAGAAATCCGCGCCATTGGCGGGAAAATGCGGCGAGAAGAACACGAAATTCATGGACGACCCCTCCCGGTGACTGGACATCGCAACCCGTCGCCCAAGTCTGGCCCATTTGCCGCGCCTGGGGAAGAGCACGCGCGTCGGGGTGCCGCCCGTCTCAACCAGCCGGCAGACAAATCGGACAACTCATCTGCTGCCTAATCCGGACGACTGCTTACGACACGGCCTGCCGAACTCAGCTGAACAAAGGCCTGGCGGCGACAGTCAGTTCGGCGGTGTTGGCAGCTTTTGTGCCGAAAGTTTTTTAATGATAGGAATTTTTTCTTGACTCCCTGCCCTCAGCTAAGGTACATTTTCATCCATGGTGCTGATTTGCGCCAGTGACCCGCCGAACAGGCGGGTTTTTCGTTTGACGCTTCGTCGGCCAACGCGCCGGCAAAGGCTCCGAAGCCTGTTAACCCGGATTCGTTGTCCTGCACGGCCTGCGGCCCGCTTCATCCCCAGCCTCCATTCGCTGGCGATAAAACCGGACAACTCACGTGCTAATCCGGACAACTCATGTGCTTACGACACGGCCCGCGGCCCACTTGCCTCCCACAAGCCGCTCCTGTAAGAGAACCGCCATGAACACGCGCGCCAGCAACGCTTCCCGTCCGACCGGTTTTTCCGGCGAGACCGTGCGCGCGCTGGCTTCGACCCTGCTTCTTCTCGGCCTTATCGGCGATCGCCGGGTTCGCTGAAGGAGCGCCCGGCGGTCGAACCGCCGCGCAAGCGCATGCTCCTTGGCAATCACATCAAGCGAACGAAATTCTGGTAAAGGCGCCGCTCGCCATCAATCCACCTGAAGGTGGATCCATGAGCCGCCGGGAGAAACGACGATGAACGCACGAGAAGAGATCCGCTCCGATGCCGCGGTAGCCGACACGGATTCGGCCAAAGGCATGCCCGACGCAGCCCGCAAATATCAGCCCTATCCGACCGTCGGTCTCACCGATCGCACCTGGCCCTCGAAGGTTATCGACAAGGCGCCGATCTGGTGCTCGGTCGACCTGCGCGACGGAAACCAGGCGCTGATCGATCCTATGGGCCATGAGCGCAAGGCACGCATGTTCGGCCTGCTGCTCGACATGGGCTTCAAGGAGATCGAGATCGGCTTCCCGTCGGCCTCCCAGACCGATTTCGACTTTGCCCGCTGGTGCATCGAGGAAGGCAACGTACCCGCCGATGTCTCGCTGCAGGTGCTGGTGCAGTGCCGGCCGGAGCTGATCACCCGCACCTTCGAGGCGCTGAAGGGCGCCACCAACCCGATCGTCCATTTCTACAATTCGACCAGCGAATTGCAGCGTCGCGTCGTCTTCGAGAAGGACGTCGGCGGCATCAAGCGGATCGCCACCGACGCCGCCAAGATGATCACCGACATGGCGGCCAAGGCCGGCGGAGGCTTTCGTTTCGAGTATTCGCCGGAAAGCTTTACCGGCACGGAGCTGGAAGTGGCGCTGGAGATCTGCAACGCCGTCACCGAGATCGTCAGGCCGACCGCTGACAACAAGCTGATCATCAACCTGCCCTCGACGGTCGAGATGTCGACACCCAACATCTATGCCGATCGCATCGAGTGGATGTGCCGCAACCTCGACAACCGGGAGAACCTGCTGGTCTCGCTGCATCCGCACAATGACCGCGGCACCGGCATCGCCACCACCGAGCTCGGCCTGATGGCCGGCGCCGACCGTGTCGAAGGCACGCTGTTCGGCAATGGCGAGCGCACCGGCAATGTCGACATCGTCACGCTGGCGCTGAACATGTACACGCAAGGTGTCGATCCGTTGATCGACTGCTCTGACATCAACCGGATGAAGGACGTCTATGAATATTCGAACCAGTTGAAGATCCCCGAGCGCCACCCCTATGTCGGCGAACTCGTCTACACCGCCTTTTCCGGTTCGCACCAGGATGCCATCAACAAGGGCATGAAGGCGCTGAAGAAGGCCAATACGAGCCTGTGGGAAGTGCCCTATCTGCCGATCGACCCGGCCGATGTCGGACGCAGCTACGAAGCCATCATCCGCATCAATTCGCAGTCCGGCAAGGGCGGCATCGCCTATGTGCTGCAGGCCGATTACGGCCTCAATTTGCCGCGCAACCTGCAGATCGAGTTCAGCCAGGAAATCCAGGCGATCACCGATGCCGAGGGCAAGGAAGTGCCGGCCAGGCGCATCTACGATCGCTTTCTCGAGACCTATGTCGACCAGCCCGGCGCGCGGCTGAAATTCCTCGATCACCACACCTATCCCAGCACCGAGATCAAGGGCCGGCGCGTCGTCGAGGCGGTCATCCTCGACAACGGCAAGGAACTGACGATATCGGGCACAGGCACCGGCCCGATCGACGGCTTCGTCGATGCGCTGTCACGTCATCTCGGTGTCGAGATGTCGGTGCTCGACTATTCCGAGCACTCGATGCAGCGCGGCTCGAACGCGTCGGCCATTTCCTATGTCGAGATGGAATATCCCGGCGGCAAGCTGTTCGGCGCCGGAATCAACACCAACATCGTCGCTGCCTCGCTGGAAGCAGTGATGTCCGCCGCCAACCGTATCGTCGGCAAAAAAGCCGGCTGACGCCCGACGGGAACAAAGATCGGAACCGTCCCAATCTGGTGATCGGTTCCGACCTTTCGGGCCGTTAACCACCGCGGAATTATCCGGTGGGTACGTGATCGCATAATGGGGTGTATACTTGTGTGGTGGTGCGGGACCTATATGATCGCGCCTCAACCTGTGCCGACTTCGAGAGGATCGACACTTGCAGCATGCCACGCCTGCCGCCCCCGCAGTGCGCGAGACACTGGAGCGACTGCTTGCCAGCCAAACGTTCGGCCGATCCGAACGCGCGCGCAAGCTGCTACGTTATCTTGTCGAACGTGAACAGGCCGGCGAAGCCGACAGGCTCAAGGGCTTTTCCATTGCCATGGATGTTTTCGGCAAGGACGGCGATTTCGACCCGTCCACCGATGCCGTGGTGCGGGTGCAGGCAGGCAGGCTGCGCGAGCTTCTGCAGCACTATTTCGCCAATGAGGGAATTGCCGAACCGGTCCGCATCGCCATTCCGCGCGGCGGCTATGTTCCTGCCTATGAATCGAATGCGATCCGCCTGCCGGATATTGCCGAGGCTGTTCCCGAACTCAGGCTGGACGGCGCCGCATCCGCCGATCGGTCAAACGAAGCCGGCACGGGCACGCCGGAGGCGATGTCTCTGACTTCCGTACCGACTTCGCCTGCCCCCTCGGTGGCGCGCCATCTCCGCTTTTTCTGGATGGCGATCGCGCTGGTCATCGCCATGTTGGGCGTACTGATTCTTCGCCAGGGCAGCACTGCCTTGCTGGCAGGCGGCGACATCTCGGCAACGCCGGAGACCGCTGGCGCAACCGCAAGCATCACATCGTCGGCAAGGGCTGACGCCCTGCCGCAAGTCTATATCGGACTCAAGGCTGACGGCTCCGACGCCAGCCGTGTCGCCGCATCGCTGCGCGCCGGCCTGAGTGGCTTCGATACGATCGACTT
This sequence comes from Mesorhizobium sp. M7A.F.Ca.US.005.03.1.1, assembly GCF_003997975.1. Lineage (NCBI taxonomy): Bacteria > Pseudomonadati > Pseudomonadota > Alphaproteobacteria > Hyphomicrobiales > Phyllobacteriaceae > Mesorhizobium > Mesorhizobium sp. M7A.F.Ca.US.005.03.1.1. Next base: position 35,173 of record NZ_RZRO01000036.1, on the reverse strand, counting down.
CATCGGCCGCGACACCGTCAACGATCCAGCCGACGACGCTGCGAGCTTCATATTCGACATCCTGCCCGGACCGGACGCGGGCGATATCACGATAGAACTGCAAAGCATGGCGTCCGGACGGGTGCTTCTATCGCGCAATCTCACCCCTGCCGACAGCGCACCTGCGGCGGTCGAAGACCGTATTGCCGACATGCTGAGCTCGGCACTCCCCGCCTCCGGCACCATCTACAACTATATCGAGCAGACCGGCACGCCAAACGGTCTGACGCAGTGCCTGCTGCTCAACGGCAAATATTACCTCGACCAGAACGCCAGGACCCATGAGGCGGCCTATCGTTGCCTCGAGAAGCTGGCCAATGGTGGAACCAAGTCCTCGCTCGTCTATTCGGAACTTGCTTCCCTGCATCTCGAGGCGGTGTCCGATCATTACGCCTATCCGCCCAACGCGACGATTGAAACAGCCGTCGAGTTTGCCCATCGCGGCGTGCAGATGGGTCCGACCAGCCCTTATGCGCATCGCGCCTACGGCTATGTCAGTTCGCGCCTCGGCAATACGGACGAATCAATCCGCTGGATGCGCAAGGCCTATGAACTCAACCCCTACGATCTCGGCATGGCCGCCGCTTACGGCTACGGGCTGATCTTCGCCGGACGATACGCCGAGGGAACGCCGATCCTCGATCATGCGGCGGAGACCTTCAGCGGACACCCGACATGGTGGGACTATGGGCTGTTCGTCGGTGAGCTCATGCTCGGCGACACGAACAAGGCAGTCGCGGCCAGCATGGCACTGAGAACGACGGCAACGAAATCACACTATCTGGCGGCACGGCTGATCGGCGCCAAGGCTGCCGGACAGGACCATCTGGTGAGCACGCTGCTGAAACAGTTGACCACCGAGTTCCCCAAATTTGCCGCCGATCCGCGGGCGACTTTCGTCGAGCGGAAATATCCGGCCGACCTGACCGACCGGCTGGTTCAGGCACTGCGCGCTGCCGGGCTCGGCAGCCCGAGCTGACACCATCGACGTCCGCGGACTGGCTGCGCCGTGTCCCGATGGGTTTACTGCGCTTCGATCGCCGAATGCCGGTTGATCCCCAAGTTCTGTACACAACCGTACAAATCGCGAAAATTTTACTGGTCATCATGTCGGACTAGGAGCAATTCAGCCACGATTGGTGTCGCGCATTCTGCAATAACAAAAAATCAGCTTTCATGACCGCATCACTTTTTGCCGCCGAAGAGGGTGTTGGCTCGAAGGCCATCGTCCTGCTGCACGGTTTCGGCGGCTGCCACGATGTATGGCGCGAGGTGATTTCCGCCCTGACGCCTTCCACGCATACGCTGGCCTATGATCTGCCTGGGCATGGGATGTCGCTCGACTTTCCCGCCGCCGGTCCGGCCAGGGTGGCGGCTAAGGCCGTGCTGACCGACCTCTCGGAGCGTCGGCTGAAGCGCGTTCATCTCGTGGGCCACTCGATGGGTGGTGCCGTGGCGGCGCTGATGGCGCTGGCCGAGCCCGAAAAGATAGCCTCGCTGACGCTTCTGGCACCGGGCGGCCTTGGCCCCGAAATCAACGGGCCGCTGTTGCGCCGCTATGCCGAAGCCGCGGATCGGTCCGAGATCCGCTCCTGCCTCTCCGTGATGTCGGGACCTTCTGCCCTGCCGCTCGAACATACGGTGGACATCCTTTGGGAAATGCGCAGGCGACCCGGCCAACTCGAAAAGCTGGTCGGGATCGCGGCCGCCATGACCGTGGACGATCGGCAAGGCGTCATCCCGCACGATCGCCTCGATCGGCTGAACATGCCGGTAATGGTGGCATGGGGAACCAGCGATGCGGTGCTGCCCTTTACCCAGGCGGATGACCTGCCGGCGCATTTTCACGTGCACCACGTGCTGGAGGCGGGCCATATGCTGGCCGAGGAAGCACCCGACCTCGTTGCCGAGATCATTCGCCGCAACACCAGCCGCCGCGCCAGGCCGCACCGCCAGAAATTCGCCGCCGCAGCAAGCTGACCTTTTCGCGCACGACGACCCTCCTGAGCATCCCGACGCCGTCGATCTCGCCAGTGCATTTTGCTGGCGGCTGTGTTAACCCAGTGTTAACCAAACCCACGAGGCAGACGCCGATGAAGGAAGCAGGCGAGAAGACCATCGACCAGTCGAAGAAACTGTCCGATGCCATCCGTGATGTCAAAAATGCCTTCGCCGACCGCGACGATGTCGTCGTCGACATGCGCGAGGCGCATCGCATGCGTCTCGATCTGCTTGCCGCCGAGCTGGCGCCGGTTTTTGCCGATGTTCCGGCCGACATGGACAATTTCGACTTTGTCGTCTCGTCGGGCTTGCAGCCGCGCCTGTGGATCGACGCCATCAGCCATGTCGCCATGGGGCGCGACCGCCGCACCTATCGCTTCCTCAAGGACACCCGCATCGGCCGGGTGGTGCTTGCCGAATCCACTGAGATGAAATCGGTTGCCGATTCCGTGACGCGCTATGTCGCCGAGCGCATCGTCGAGCGTCAGAGGATGCTGGAAGGCGGCGTCGAACCCGCCGTCGCCGGCCTGAAACGTGCGTATGTGCCAGAAGCCGAACCGCCGCTGCGCGCGACGGAGCGCGGCAAACGCTGGTCGGCCCTTCTGTCCGGGCTTGGCCTGGTCGCTGCCGGCGCACTGGTCGGCCTTGTGGTGTCGGTCGTCCTGTTCTGGGACCGCATCGTGGCCATGGTTGTCAATTTGCGGCCATAGCGGCCTCGGCGCCAAGCTCCACCGTCTGCAGATCGGATGGCGGTATGGACGGCCCGGTCAGGCCGCGCCGTGTCAGCCGGATCCGCCAGTTTCCCTTTTCACCGTCGATGTCGAACAGATTATACTGCGCCGCCGGGTGCTTGCCACCCGGCGCCTGGCCGGCGGCAGCGACACCGACCGCCGGGATCCTGACGCCTCGACCGCCGATGAAGAACAGCGACGGCAGATGCGAATGGCCGTGTAGCACAAGGTCGGCGCCATGGCGGCGAATGATCTTGTTGAAGCGGGCGATGCCGAACAGCCGCTTGTGCTGCGGGACCGCGCCGCGCACCGGCGGATGATGGATCATGATGACGCGGAACAGCCCCTGTCCGGCAGTGTCCTGGAGGATTTTGCCGAGCCTATCCCCCTGGCCTTCCATGAAAAACCCATTGGCCATGAAGGGTGCCGTGGCGCGCGCTGTCGAGACGCCGATCAGCGCGACATTGCCGCGTACACGCAGATAGGGGAAGGCGTTGCGGTCGACCGGCGTGTTGACGCCGTCGCCGCTCATCCACGCCGCCCAGGACCGGCAGACCTTGTCGAAGGCGCCCGGCACATAGGCGTCGTGATTGCCCGGAACGACCGAAACATCATGCGGCGGCCCCAGCGTCTCCAGCCAGTGCCTGGCCATCTCGATCTCGCCGTCGAGCGCCAGATTGACCAGGTCGCCGGTGACGGCGAGGTGATCAGGCGTGTTCGCCTTGATGTCGGCGACGATCGTGTCAATGACCGCATCATGCATATGGCGGCGGCGGTTGCGCTGCCAGTTGACATAGCCGAGCACGCGCTTGGAGGCGAGATCGCGATAGGATACATCGGGGAGCGGCCCCAGATGGACATCGGAAATATGCGCGAGCCTGAACATACAACCTTCATAGGCGACCCGCGCGCGGCTTTCCACCCACGGTTTCGCTATCAATGACGAGCCCTGAAGATGCCTTCCGCCAGACCGGCTGGCCAGGGTTGAGGGCCAGGCTGTTCCATCTCTATTTCGTGCTGCGGAGGCCGATGACGCTTGGCGTGCGCGGCCTGATCCACGACACAGCGTCCAGATCCGTCTTCCTTATTCGCCATACCTATGTACCGGGTTGGCAGCTTCCCGGCGGCGGCGTCGAAGTCGGCGAGACGATGAACGAGGCGCTGGCCCGTGAACTGGCCGAGGAAGGCAACATCGCTCTGACCGCCCCGCCGGTGCTCAAATCGATGCATTTCAACCGCCGCTCCAGCCACCGCGACCATGTCGGCTTTTATCTGCTCGAGCATTTCAGCCAGACGGCGCCGAAGCTGCCGGACCACGAGATCGCCGAAGCCGGCTTCTTCCCGCTCGACCGCTTGCCGCAGGGCACGACGCCGGCGACGCTGCGCCGGATCGCCGAGGTTTTTGACGGCGAGCAGCCCTCGCCCTACTGGTAGATCAGGCCGCCGCTTTCTCGAAGCGCGCCCGGTCATGCCGTGCGCCATAATCGAGATCCGGTCCGACAGGCACGATCCGCGTCGGATTGATCGTCTGGTGGCTGCCGTAATAATGCGCCTTGATGTGATGCATGTTCACCGTCCCGCCCACGCCAGGCACCTGATAGAGATCGCGCAGATAGTTGGACAGGTTCGGGTAGTCGGCGATGCGGCGCAGATTGCATTTGAAATGGCCGACATAAACCGGATCGAAGCGCACCAGCGTGGTGAACAGCCGCCAGTCGGCCTCGGTGATACGACCACCGACGAGATAGCGCTGTTTTGCCAGCCGCTCCTCCAACGTATCCAGCGCCGAAAACAGCTCGCCGAAAGCCTCTTCATAGGCGCGTTGCGTGGTGGCGAAGCCGGCGCGATAGACGCCGTTGTTGATGGCGGGATAGACCAGCGCATTGATGCGGTCGATCTCGCCGCGCAACGCCTTCGGATAGAAATCCAAGCTGGCGTCGCCCCATTCATCGAAGGCTGAATTCAGCATGCGGATGATTTCGGAAGACTCGTTGGAGACGATGGTCTGCTCCTTTTTGTCCCACAGCACCGGCACAGTCACCCTGCCCGAATAGGCGGGATCGGCCTTGGCATAGATCTGGTGCAGGAAGTCGAGGCCGTAGAGCGTGTCGCCCGTGGCGCCGTCCTCAGCTACGAACGTCCAGCCGTTGGCGCCCATGAAATGATGCACCACGGACACCGATATGATGCCCTCCAGCTTCTTCAGCGCGCGAAAGATCAACGTCCGGTGGGCCCACGGACAGGCAAGCGAGACATAGAGGTGATAGCGGCCGGGCTCGGCCTTGAAACCGCGCGTCCGGCCTTCGGCAGGCGCCCCGTCAACGGTGATCCAGTCGCGCCATTGCGACTGCGCCCGCACGAACCTGCCACCATTGTCCGCCGTATCGTACCAGCGGTCCTGCCATCTTCCTTCGACCAGCAATCCCATGCGAATCTCCTTGCGTCCTGTTGGTTGATGTAGGCGCAAGGCTGCCCTGTCGAAGACGTCAGGTGCTGAACAGACCGTCACTTGGCCGAAATGACGGACAGAAACGGCCGATTGCAGCGGCGGGAAATTGATGCTAGCGGACAATCCGCATGTTCGACTTTGCTTTGATCCGGTTTGACCGACGACGAAAGGGCGCCCGCGCTTGATGAAGCGCTGACTGGCGAATGCTGCCGTTTGCAGCAACCTTTCCTCCTTGTACCGGACCGCAAAGACCATGAGCCTTGCCGACGTGAAATACCTGCCGGAAACCCCGGCGCACGACCCCGAGATCGAAGCCATCAACGACGAAGCCTTCGGGCCCGGCCGCTTTGTGCTGGCCGCCTACAAGATTCGTGAGGCCGGAGGGCACGAGCGCTCGCTGTCCTTTGTCGCCGTCAATGGCGACATCGTCGTCGCCTCGGTGCGCATGACCCGCATCGCCGCCGGTGCCGGCCGCGCATTGATGCTCGGGCCGCTCGCCGTGCGGCCGGCCTTCAAGAATCTCGGCATCGGCCGCCGGCTGGTGGCGATCGCGCTCGAGGCCGCTGCCCGGGCCGGCGCACCTGCCGTCATGCTGGTCGGTGACGAGCCCTATTACGGGCCGCTCGGTTTCAAGCGGATTCCGCGCGGCCAGATTTCGATGCCGCGCCCCGTCGACCTCGACCGGCTGCTGTCGCACGAGATCGCGCCGGGCGCGGTCGCCAGGCTCTTGGGCGAGGTCTGCCACGCCGATCAGGCCAGGGTGACCGATCCTACCGCGGCGATGGCTTGACCTTTCCCATCGATCTGGCGCCTGATCCGTCCACTGTTCCTGAGATCAAAGGATGACGTCATGAACCCGAACGGCCAGATCGCGATCGTCACCGGCGGCGGCTCCGGCCTTGGCGAGGCAACGGCGCGCGCGCTGGCCACCAAGGGAGCCCGCGTCGCCATCTTCGATGTCGGTATTGACCGCGCGGCCAAGGTCGCGGCCGAGATCGGCGGTATTGCCGTCCAATGCGACGTCAGCAGCGCCGACAGTGGGACTGCTGCCCTCGCCGACGTCGCCGCCAAGCTTGGCGAGCCGCGTATCCTGATCAATTGCGCCGGCATCGCCATCGGCGTGAAGACGATCGGCAAGGATGGTCCCCATCCGCTTGATCAGTACCGCAAGGTGATCGAGGTCAATCTGATCGGCACGTTCAACATGATCCGCCTCGTCGCCGAACGCGCGTCGAAGCTCGAGCCGCTGCCGGGCGGCGAGCGCGGCGTCATTGTCAACACCGCTTCGGTTGCCGCCTATGATGGCCAGATCGGGCAGGCCGCCTATGCGGCGTCCAAGGGCGGCGTCGTCGGCATGACGCTGCCGGTGGCGCGCGACCTTGCCCGTTCCGGCATCCGCGTCTGCACCATCGCTCCCGGCATCTTCAAGACGCCGATGATGGCCGGCATGCCGCAAGAGGTGCAGGATTCACTGGGCGCCGCCGTGCCCTTCCCGTCGCGCCTGGGCGAACCGTCCGAATATGCCGCTCTCGCCCTGCACATCATCGAGAACCAGATGCTGAACGGCGAGACCATTCGCCTCGACGGCGCCATTCGCATGGCGCCGAAATAAACCGGTCATGAGCGCCGGCCTGTCCGCTGCCGCTAAAACCGGTCCGCTGACCGGGCTGAAGGTGATCGAGATGGCCGGGCTCGGCGCCGTGCCGCTGGCCGGCCTGATGCTGTCGGAGATGGGCGCGCAACTGTTGCGTATCGAACGGGCGGGGACGAGCCAGCTCCTGCCGCTGCCGGATGAGTATAACATCGACCGCCATGGCCGCGCCGTGCTGCGCCTCGACCTGAAGCGCCGTGAAGGCACCGATCTGTTGCTGCGCCTTGCCGAAAAGGCGGACATGTTGCTCGAAGGCTTTCGTCCGGGCGTCATGGAGCGGCTCGGCCTCGGCCCGGAAACGGTGCTGGCGCGTAACCCGGCGCTGATCTACGGCCGTATGACCGGCTTCGGCCAGGACGGCCCGCTCGCCGGCCGCGCCGGCCACGACATAACCTACCTCGCCTATAGCGGCGTGCTGCACGCCATCGGCCATGCCGGCGGCCGTCCCGTCACGCCGCTCAACCTCGTTGCAGACTATGGCGGTGGCGCCATGATGCTGGTTGCCGGTGTGCTGGCCGCCCTGTTCCAACGTTCGCGCACAGGCAAGGGTGAAGTTATCGACGCCGCGATGGTCGATGGCGCTTCGATGCTGGCGGTGCCCCTGCACGCCTTGATGGCGGCCGGCTTGTGGAGCGATAAGCGTGGCGCGAACCTGCTCGATTCCGGCGCCCCGTTCTACGACACCTATGAGACGTCGGACGGACGCCATATCGCCATCGGCTGTCTCGAGCCGCAATTCTTCGCCGAATTCGCCAGGCTGCTGCCGCTCGACGAGCGCTTTGCATCCGGCCAGTACGACAAGGCCCTGTGGCCGCCGATGCGCGCCGCCATTGCCGATCGGATCCGGCAGAAACCACGCGACGACTGGGACCGGTTGTTCGCGCAAACCGATGCCTGCGTTGCACCCGTTCTGTCGCTGCAAGAGGCAAAGCACCACCCGCACAATCGGGCACGCAACGCCTCTGTGACGGCAGGTGCATTTGAGCGCCCGGCCCCGGCCCCGCGTTTCTCGAGTTCGCAACCGACATTGGCCACTATGCCCGGCGATGAGGATTTGTTGCCGTCGACAATGCTGGCACGTTTCGGCTTTGCGAAAGCCGAGATCGACGACCTTGTCAAATCCGGCTTGCTGACCGATAACTAGAGAACAAAAATCAACTTACTGCGGTGCTGCCTTGGACGAGCCGAAGAAGGACGTGATCCGTGAGACGGACGCCGAAGCGATCCGGCTGGCGAAGACGCTTCTGCGCAGCGCCCGCTTTGGCGCCCTGGCGGTGATCGAACCGCAAACCGGCTCGCCGCTGGCCAGCAGGGTTGGCGTGGCCACCGACATCGACGGCGCACCGCTGATCCTGGTGTCGATGCTTTCGGCGCACACCGGCGCGCTGCTTGCCGACCCGCGCTGTTCCCTGTTGCTCGGCGAACCAGGCAAGGGCGACCCGCTGGCGCACCCGCGCCTGACACTGGTCTGCCAGGCGGTAAGGATCGAGCGCGGATCGGCCGAACACGCCCGCACCGAGCGCCGTTACCTCAATCACAATGCCAGGGCGAAACTTTACGCCGGTCTCGGTGACTTTTCGATCTTTCGCCTCGATCCGCAACGCGCCAGCCTCAACGGCGGCTTCGGCAAGGCCTATCAGCTCGACCGATCGGATCTGCTCGCCAGCGGACCGGTCGTCGAGGAACTCGCGGCGCGCGAACAATCGGCCATCGACCACATGAACGCCGACCATCTCGACGCGATCGCCGTTTACGCACAGCATTTCGCCAAAGTATCCGGCAACGGCTGGCGTATTGCCGGATTCGATGCCGATGGCATGGATCTGGTGTCGGGCGACGATGCTTGCCGGGTCTTTTACCCGCAACCTCTGGGCGCAGCAGGTGAATTGCGGCACGTTCTGGTCGATATGGCGAGGGCGGGCCGAGCCATTGTCGACGCCGAGACTGAGACTTAATTATGCTGGATCAAAAGCAACACTTGAGATTTAGGTGAAATGCTCTACCTTTTAGTGACGCTGAATCGCCAGCGCCGATCGATAAGTGAATTTATGGAATCAGACGCCATTGCCCCCATGGCGTCGGGATGAACAGGAAGCATGGGGGATCGATGGTCTCGACAAAGCTAATCGTGAACGCCGAATCGGCGGCAGAGTTTCTCATGCTGATGGGCAATGAGAAGCGACTGTTGATCATGAGCTACCTCGCCGAAGGTGAAATGTCGGTGGGAGCCATAGCCGAGAAGGTGATGCTCAGCCAATCCGCCCTGTCCCAGCATCTCGCCAAGTTGCGGGCGCTCGACCTTGTCGACACCCGCCGCGACCGGCAGATGATTTACTACTCCTGCAAATCCGACGCCGTGCGAGAACTGCTTGTCATGCTGGACGGCATTTTCGGCAGCGGCAAGGATGACCTGTCCCAGATGGCGCACCGCTTGCGCCGTGCTGGAACCTGACCACACAGCCGCCGATCTCGCCGGCGATTCAGAGCGACATGCGCCGATTTGGGGCGCACAAAGCTGGCTGATTGTCCCGAATTGTCGCATCGTGCTTTCCAAACAAGGTGAGCGCCGGGAAGCGGTCCGGATTTTCGGGCCGATGCGACGGTCGCGAGGAATGCATGGATCCCATTCGCATCGACGACCCGCAAGATCCGCGCGTCGCTGCCTATCTCGACATTCGCGAGCGTGACCTCGCCGGCCGGCAAGGCCGCTTCGTCGCCGAAGGCAAGGTGGTGCTCGACCTGTTGCTCACAACTGGACGCTTTGCCGCCGAATCGGCCCTCGTCCTGGAAAACCGGCTGGCGGGTCTCGACAAGATCCTGAGCAAGGCGCCCGCCGACCTCCCGGTCTATGTGGCCACCAGCGCTGTGATGGACGCAATCGCCGGATTTCACATGCATCGCGGCATCCTGGCCATGGGCCGCAAGGGAGCGCCGCAGCCGGCCGAAGCCCTGCTCGATGGCTTGCCGCCTCGTGCGCTGGTCGTGGTGCTCGTCGGCATCGCCAACCATGACAATGTGGGCTCGATCTTCCGCAACGCCGCCGCCTTTGGCGCTGACGCGGTTTTGCTGGATGCGACGTGCTGCGACCCGCTCTATCGCAAGGCGATCCGCGTTTCGGTCGGCGCCGCGCTCAAGATCCCGTTCGCATCGTTCACCGACACCGCCGGCTTCACAACGATGCTCGCCCGACGTGGCTTCGAACAATTCGCGCTCTCGCCACGCGGGAAGACCGACATCCGCGATGCGCAGCGCAGCGAGCGCCTGGCGCTCTATCTCGGCACCGAGGGCGAAGGCTTGCCGGACGACCTGCTCGCAAGCCTGCACGACGTGCGGATCACCATGGCGGAAGGCTTCGACAGCCTGAATGTCGCCGCGGCTTCAGCCATCGCGCTGCATCATTTTTCGGCTAGAGCAATTCTAGGAAAAGTGTGAAGCGGTTTTCCGTCCAGAATTGCGTCAAAGCGAAGAATTAGGGCATTTCGCCGTTTCCGTGAAACGGTGAAATGCTCTAAGGAGACCTGATCTCAGCTTGTCGCGTCAGCCTTCTGCAGCGCGCGCACGCGGTCGGCAAGACTGCGGTCACCGTTGCCGGAGCGTGCGTCCGACGGTACCGCCAATGCCATGGCGATCGGCGAACCAGGCCCCTCGAGCTTGGCCGTCAGATGGACGACCTCCGCCGCCAGCTCGTTCATCTGCTCGCGCAAGGCGGAGCTGCTGTCAGTGGCCTTGGAGGCGGCCAGTGCGGTGAGATCCGCCTTCAGCCGTTTGTTCTCGCGCGCCAGCGCCGTCAGCCTCGCCTCGAGCTGCTCACGGTCGCTGTCGAGCTTGGCGATTGCCTTGTCGAAATCATCGCTCCTCGCGACATCGCCGCCCTTGCCGACCAGCCGCAAGGCTGGCGCGCTGTCCTCGGATTTCGATCTTTCGCGCATGCGTGCCAGTTCCTTTTCGCGGCGATCGAGTTTGTCTTCTCGATCGGCAAGTGTGGCCAGCAGCCGTTCGACCTTCTTGTCGAGCTCGGCGGTCTTTTTCTTCTCGGCTTTCAGGGCGTCCCGCGCGGCCTTGCTTTCGGCCGCGATTTCCTGGCCGCGCCTGTCGGCTTCCTTGCGCTGGCCGCGCAGCATCGCAATGTCGCTGGCGAGTTTCTGCATTTCGGATTCTCGCGCCACGAGCTCGATCTGCCGGCTGCTCGAGGAAAAACTGGCGTCGTCATACATGCGCTCCAGCTTTTCCAGCTCAAGTGCGCGCTTTTCCAGCTTGCGTTCGGTTTCCTTCAGACGCTCCGAAAGCTGCTGCAACTCGCCCTCTCGCTGACGCAGCGCTTCGTTCTTCGCGCCCAGCTCGGTCAGCGCCTGGTTCTTGTCCGTCCGCTCGACCGCCAGGCCCTTCATGGCCTCGCGACCGCGATTGATCTCGACCAGTTGTTCGGCCGCCTTCTCACGCAACGCCTTGACGCTGATTTCCAGGCGGCGCGTCGTCATGGCGTATTCGGCGCGGATGCGATCCTTGTCCGCCTGGATCTCGGTCTGCGTCAGAGGGATCGAGGATTCGATGCGTTTGCGTGTAAGCGCGACCGCACGACGCCATATGGCCGGAGCCACCATGAGCGCCAGAAAGCCAGCGCAGAGAAAGCCGAGGACGAAGAACAGGACCGACTGGACCAAGTGACTACCCGTTGTGGCCGGCAAGCATCAAAAGCGCATAGACCGCTTTGACTGTGCCACGTTGACATGGCGGAAATCCAGCGTTGCGGCAAGGGTTTGCCGCAACGGTACGAGTTTAATGCATGTCGACCCAAAAGCGGTCCCGGATTTGGACAACGACAGTCAAGGACTTCAGCCTAGAACGGATTCCAGGTGGCCCGCTCGGTAAGCTTCAGATAGCCGAGATTGACGCCGAGCCGAGCACCGACGCCGGTGCGGATCGGCACCAGGAGAACATTGTTGTTCTTCAGCACGTTGAAGCCGACGCCCGCCACCACATAGGCTGAACCGGCAACGCCGCCATAGCGGTTGTAGAGGCTGCCCACATCATCGAGATTGTAGACCAGCATCATCACCCGCGACCCCTCGCCGCCGAAATCCCAGCCGAGCGACGGGCCTTGCCAGAACACTTTGTGGTCGCCGGCATTCTTGGTGTAGAGCGTGCCTTCGCCATAGGTCAGGCCACCGATCAGCGCACCGGAGCCCTCTTCGCCCAGCAGATAGCCGTTGGGCAGGCCGTAGGAGGCAAAAATCTTCTCTATCACCGTGGCGAGTCCGCCCGATGTGGCGCCAAAAAATTTGTGACCGGAATCGACAATCTCCTGAGCGGTGTATTCCTGGGCCCGCAGGGCTGAAGTCGAGAAGACGAGAACGCCCAGGAGCGTGACCGCCATTGAGAAGACACGGAGAAAGCTCCGGTCGTAGTATCGGGAAAACATGCTTCCAATCTCCGTCAGGGAGCACCTTCGCCGACGCCTCGCACCCCGTACGGCTCTTTTAGCCGGCCGTTAAGGGTAACTGTTAGGGGCAAACTATGCCGTAATCCTTTTTCAACCATTAAGCTCCCACATGAACATGGCGGTTCGAAGGCTGTTTGGGGTCGCTCAATTGGGGTCGGCAGCCTGCGTGAACACGCCATTTGCCACAACCACAATTTGGATTTGTTGCTGCACGCACGGGCGCTGTGTATTCAGAAAGCCTGAGGAGAGAGTGCGTGATTCGTGTGGCAGGCGACGATCGATCGCCCGGCCATGAGTTGTGAGATTTTGCAGGGATTTTTCGCCGATGGCCGATCTGTTCACCCTTTCCGCACCCGATCTGGCAGCGCTTTTGTGCAGCCGGGTCTGCCACGATATCATCTCGCCGGTCGGCGCGATCAACAACGGGCTCGAATTGCTTGATGAAGGCGGCGCCGATGAGGACGCCATGAAGCTGATCCGTCAGAGCGCCCGCAACGCTTCGGCCCGCCTTCAGTTCGCCCGCATCGCCTTCGGTGCCGCCGGTTCGGCCGGCATGTTGATCGATACCGGCGATGCCGAAGCGGTCGCCATCGCCTTCCTCAAGAACGAAAAGCCAGAACTGACCTGGAACGGGCCCCGCGCGTTGCTGCCCAAGAACAAGGTCAAGCTGCTGCTCAACCTGATCCTCGTCGCCAATGCCGCCATTCCGCGCGGCGGCAAGCTTTCCGTGACGCTGGAAAACCTTGAGACCGAGCCGCGATTCGCGCTTGCGTCGGCTGGCCCGATGCTGCGGGTGCCGCCGAAATTCCTCGAACTGCATTCCGGCCACAAGCCGGAGGAGCCGATCGACGCGCATTCCGTGCAGCCCTATTACACGCTGCTTCTGGCGCGCGAAGCCGGCATGACGATATCGATCCACGCGACGCCGGAAGAAATCGTGCTTTCGGCGGCCTGATGCGCAGCCGATAAAGCGAAGTATTTTTTCATTTAACGCTGTAATTCCAGCTCATCGACTTGAAATGCGTCCGGTCGTTCAGGCGGTGCCAAAGCATTCGTGAATAAAAGTAGGCACCTGCCCATCTTTGTAAAAATTTTACCTAACGCCTTTTCGGCTTCTTTACCAGATTGGCCTATGGTGCGTCCTGGATGCCCCCGACGCTACCGGACTGCCAGAAGGCAAAGAGGACCCGGAAATGAAACGCTGCATGTTCGTCGACGATTCAAGCGTTATCAGGAAGGTTGCAAAACGCATCCTGGGCGGCTCCGAAATGATTGTCATCGAGGCCGCCAGCGGACTTGACGCGCTGGAGATGTGCGCCGCCGACATGCCCGACATCATCGTCGTCGATGGCGCCTTGCCCGACGTACCGGCGGTCGATCTCATCCGTCGCGTCCGCGCCATGGAGAGCCCGATAAGGCCGCAGATCCTGATTTCCCTGGTCGAGCTCGATATTGCTTCGATCATGCGGGCCAAGCGAGCCGGCGCCCAGGGCTATCTCTTGAAGCCGTTCAACCGCCCGCAGCTGCTCGAGCGCTTTCGCACCTTGAAGAGCGCACCTGATTCGGCATCCTTGAGCAACTCCAGAAAAAGTGCGTGACGGTCTTCTGCTCGGAAGCCCAAAAGCAGACCGTTACCAGCCCATCATGCAAAAACCCGGCCGAAGCCGGGTTTTTTATTGAAAAGATTCGAACGATTCGTCGCTCAGGCGCTGACGCGAATGTCTTCCGGTTCGCGCAGCACATAGCCGCGACCCCAGACCGTTTCGATGTAGTTCTGACCGCCCGATGCCGCGTCGAGCTTTTTGCGCAGCTTGCAGATGAAGACGTCGATGATTTTCAGCTCAGGCTCGTCCATGCCGCCATAGAGGTGGTTGAGGAACATTTCCTTGGTCAACGTGGTGCCCTTGCGTAGCGAGAGCAACTCCAGCATCTGGTATTCCTTGCCGGTCAGGTGCACGCGCTGGCCGCCCACTTCGACTGTCTTGGCATCGAGGTTGACCACCAGGTCGCCGGTGGTGATGACCGACTGGGCGTGGCCCTTGGAACGCCGCACGATGGCATGAATGCGGGCAACCAGCTCGTCCTTGTGGAATGGCTTGGTCATGTAGTCGTCTGCGCCGAAGCCGAGGCCGCGCACCTTGTCCTCAATGCCGGCCATGCCGGAGAGGATGAGAATAGGTGTTTTGACCTTGGAAAGGCGAAGCGTTCTCAAGACCTCGTAGCCTGACATGTCAGGCAGGTTGAGGTCGAGAAGAATGATATCGTAGTCGTAGAGCTTGCCTAGATCGACGCCCTCTTCACCGAGATCGGTCGTGTAGACGTTGAAACTTTCCGATTTCAGCATCAGTTCGATGCTTTGTGCGGTTGCACTGTCATCTTCTATCAGCAGAACACGCATTTTATTCCCCTTTTCTGCTGCCGGACCATTTCACGACCCGTCCGGACCCGGAGCAGTGGTTGCCTTGTGCAGAGGCTGCCATTGAATGGTTAACAAATCCTAATTTCCCGTCCATGACGGTACCAGATTTTTTAACCTCTTTCTACACCCTCTTGAATCTAATAACGAATCTCAGAACCAAATTCCTAATGCAACACATTAACAACCTGGACTAAGCGACTCCAGGGACTCATCGACGTCGCTTCCGCATCGGTGGCCGGAATTTTTACCCGGCCTTAAGTCCTGACCCGTATGATTAACAATGCCCGTAAACGAATGGTTACCGCCGGCAAAAAACTTTAGGGTTTTGTTTCCCATAGTTGGGGGAAAGCCGGTGGACACGGGTGCGGCCTGGGCGTTTCCAGGTGGTTTGGACGATAAGTGCGGGTGTGCGTTTCCGGGAGTACCGAATCATGAAGTCACGTGAAAACCTCGTTCGGCTGAAACAGTTTCAGGTGAATGAGAAGCGGCGGCAGCTGCTGCAGCTCGACATGATGATCGCCGAGTTCGAACGCATGGCCGTCGAGCTGGAGCTTCAGATTACCGCCGAGGAAAAGAAGGCCGGCATCACCGACATCAACCATTTCGCCTATCCGACCTTCGCCAAGGCGGCTCGCCTGCGCCGCGACAATCTCAGGAATTCCCAAAGCGACCTCGCCCAGCAGCGAAGCGCCGCCGAATCATTACTCGGCGAAGCTGAAGCGGAGCTTTCCAAAGCGGAAATGCTGGAATCGCGCGACACGAAGATCCGCGAAGCCGAAGTCGGTGGCCGCAGCGCCATGATCGGCTAAAACCCTGCCCTTGGCGACGTCAACGCTCGCCATCGGACTGGCGCATTGTCGCGGCTTGCGGCCCGGCGGGAATACGCCCAGAAGAATGAAAACCGCCCTACGCGGCCCAATCCCCTTCATTCTCGGCAATTGCCTTTGCACGGGCATCCTTGATATCCGGCGCATGCTGCTCCGCCCATGACCTGATCTGGGTAAGCAGTCCCGCCAGGTTCTGACCGAGCTCGGTCAATTCATATTCGACGCGCGGCGGAATGACCGGAAAGATCTCGCGCCGTACCAATCCGTCGCGCTCGAGCACGCGCAGCGTCTGCGTCAGCATCTTCGGCGTGATGCCGTCAAGCTTCCGGGCAAGCTCGCCATTGCGCAGCCGGCCTTTGCGCAGCGCGCAAACCACCAGATAGACCCATTTGCTGGCCAGCATCTCCAGCACCGTGTGCGAAGGACACGTCCGCCGGAACGCGTCATAGCCGAAACCGCAATCATCTTCACTATCCATGAGGTGCGTATGTATCAGGAAGGTACATACTGGACAAGGGGCTATTACTATCCAAATGATAGTGGCATCAACCGAGCAGGAGACATCTCAATGCGTGCCGCTATCCAGAATTCCGTCGGCGGACCCGACGTCCTTGTCATCGCCGATCAGCCCGATCCCACGCCAGAGGCCGGCGAAGTGCTGGTCGGTGTCAAGGCCGCGGGCATCAATCCGGTCGATGGCGCCGTCCGTGCCGGCTACTACCCCTTGCTCGGCGAGCCGCCCTTCATCCTGGGTTGGGATATCTCGGGAACTGTCGAAGCACTCGGCGCCGGCGTCACCGGCTTCAAGATCGGCGACGAGGTGTTCGGGATGCCGCGCTTTCCCAAGCAGGCCGCCGCCTATGCCGAGTTGGTTGCCGTACCTGCCGATCAAATCACACTGAAGCCGAAGGGCGCGGGCCACCTCGAGGCAGGCGCCTTGCCGCTGGCCGGCCTCACCGCCTGGCAAGGGCTTGTTCGCCACGGCGGGCTGAAATCGGGGCAGCGCGTATTGGTGCATGCGGGAGCCGGCGGCGTCGGTCATCTGGCGGTGCAGATCGCCAAGGCGCGCGGCGCCTACGTCGTCGCCACGGCCAGCCCGGGCAAGCTCGATTTCGTCCGCAAACTTGGCGCCGACGAGGTCATCGACTACACCAAGGGCGATTTCACCGACCAGGTTCGCGACATCGATCTGGTGCTGGATCCAATGGGGGGCGACCACGCCCAACGCTCACTGAAGGTGCTCAAGCGTGGCGGCGTGCTGGTGTCATTGCTCGATGTCAGCGACGACACCAGGGCGCAGGCCAGTGCGCGCGATATTCGGGTCGAGCGTATGTCGGTCGTGCCCGACAGGGAGGGCCTGCTGGAACTGGCTCGGTTGATCGATGCCAACAAGATCACCGTCCATGTGGCGAAGAGCTTCCCACTGGACCAGGCGGGGGCCGCTCACGCCTTCCTTGCCACCAAGCCGATCGGCAAGGTTGTGCTGTCGCTCTGAGCGGAACGGTGACCGTGAAAAACAGAAGGGCGCGGGGTTAGCCGCGCCCTTCATCTAAATTCGCAACGGTCAGTGCCGGTATTGCTGGATGCGTGTCGTGCGCAGCCCGGCAAGGCCGTATTCGTCGATCGACGCCTGCCAGGACAGGAATTCCTCGGTGGTGAGCTTGTAGCGTTGGCATGCCTCGTCCAAGCTCAAAAGCCCGCCGCGCACGGCCGCAACCACTTCCGCCTTACGCCGGATAACCCAGCGACGTGTATTGGTCGGCGGCAGATCGGCAATCGTAAGAGGGCTGCCGTCAGGCCCGATAACATATTTGACTCTCGGTCTAACCAGATCGGTCATCGTACTCTCTACAAAAAACTCAAAGACCCAATCCCCGCCACGTTACCGCCACAGCTTTAAAAATTGCCTAAGCAGACCCTAATGACTAGGTAAGGATCATGAACGCCGCGTTAGTCTTTTCGCCGGCATTTGAAACATCTGCCCGCAAACCCTGATTTGCCGGGGGAAAATGCATCCATTGGCGAAGATCGGCCACAAACGGTGAATCGCCCTGCACGCTGGCGCGCCGGTAAAGCTTGACCTATATTCTCGACATTGGCATTGAGGCGCCGCGCAGAACGAAAGCATCATGAACAGTCTCGATCTTCCCGGACGTCCCGAAAACACCCGCATCGTCGTCGCCATGTCCGGCGGTGTCGATTCATCGGTCGTCGCCGGCCTGCTGAAACGCGAGGGCTACGACGTTGTCGGCGTCACCTTGCAGCTCTACGACCACGGCGCGGCGACGCACCGGGCCGGCTCATGCTGCGCGGGGCAGGACATCGACGATGCCCGCCGTGTCTCCGAGACGCTCGGCATCCCCCATTATGTGCTCGACTACGAGGAACGCTTCCGCAAGGCGGTCATCGATCCCTTCGCCGAAAGCTACGTCGCCGGCGAGACGCCGATCCCGTGCGTTTCCTGCAACCAGACGGTGAAGTTCGCCGACCTCCTGGCCACCGCCAAGGAGCTCGGCGCCGACGCGCTGGCCACCGGCCACTACATCCGTTCCGGCGCCAATGGCGCCCAGCGCGCGCTCTACCGTCCGGTCGACGCCGAGCGTGACCAGAGCTATTTCCTGTTCGCCACCACGCAGGCGCAAATCGATTATCTGCGCTTTCCCCTCGGCGGCCTGTCGAAGCCTCAGGTTCGCGCCATCGCTGAGGAGATGGGGCTGGCGGTTGCCACCAAGCAGGACAGCCAGGACATCTGCTTCGTGCCGCAGGGCAAGTATTCCGACATCATCGCCAAGCTGAAGCCAACTGCGGCCAATCCGGGCGACATCGTCCACATCGACGGCCGCGTGCTCGGCCGCCATGAGGGCATCCTGCGCTACACGATCGGCCAGCGCCGTGGCATCGGCATCGCTTCCGGCGAGCCGCTTTACGTCGTCCATCTCGATGCCGACCGGGCTCGCGTCGTGGTTGGCCCGCGCGAGGCGCTGGAGACGCACAAGATCTATCTGCGCAATATGAACTGGCTGGGCGACGGACCGCTCACAGACGTCCCTGCCGGCGGCCTGGAACTGTTCGCCAAGGTCCGCTCGACGCGGCCGCCGCGCCCGGCCGTGCTGCATCATCGTGCCGGTGCCACATGGGTGGAGCTGGTCGACGGCGAGTCCGGCATCGCGCCGGGCCAGGCCTGCGTGCTCTACTCCGATGACGGCAACGAGGCCCGCGTGTTCGGCGGCGGCTTCATCGAGCGATCGGAGCGTGGCGCCGAGGCCGAGGCCATGCTGACCCGGCTTGCCGCCCGGCCGGCCCAGATTCCCGCGGAATAGGATTCCCGCGGAATAAGATTCTTGCCGAATAAGTTTCCTGCCGAATAATCCGCGCTTCAGGAATTCGACTTGGTGTGGGTGACCGTGCCGGCGGTCAGGATGCGCAGCACCCTGATCGCTTCCTCGCCGCTGGTACGCGGTTCGGCACGCGTCTCGATGCACTGGATGAAATGCTCCAGCTCGCGCGTCAGCGGCATGCCCTGGGCAACCGCGACATAGGACGGCTCATTGGTGGTGAAGGCCCATTGGCCGCTGTCCTGCCACACCGCGTGGCGGTAGACGGCCAGCTTGCGTTCCCATGGCTCGACGTCGTCGAACACCGCCATTGCCTTGGTGCCGACCACGGTCAGCCGCCGCTCGCGATAGGGATTGAGACGCGAGGTGAAAAGATGGCTGCGCAGGCCGTTGGGGAAGCGCATGTGCAGATGCGCGAAGTCGCTGAGATTGTCGAGCAGGGCGGCCCCCTCGCCGCGCACCTCGATCGGCTCCGTGCCGGTGATCGCCAGGATCATCGACAGATCGTGCGGCGCCAGGTCCCACAGCGCGTCGTTCTCTGTGTGGAACTTGCCGAGGCCGAGCCGGTGAGAGTGGATGTAGCGGACCTCCCCGAGTTCGCCCTTGTCGATCAGCCCCTTCAGCGTCTCGAAGGCGGGGTGGAACCGCAGGACATGGCCGACCATGAAGACGCGGCCATTGTCCTTGGCCGCCTGCACCGCACGCTCGGCATCCGCCACCGTCAGCGCGATCGGCTTTTCCACCAGCACGTCCTTGCCGTTCTCGACGGCACGTACCGCAAGGTCGGCATGGAACTGCGGCGGCAGCGCCATGACGATGGCGTCGATATCGTCGCGGACGAACAGCTGGTCCGGCTCGATCGCCAGGCAGTCCTGCTCGCTGGCAAAGCCTTCCGCGCGGGCCCGGTTGGTATCGGAGACCGCGTGCAGCGCGCCGAGCGCCTTGAGAGTGCGGATGTGGTTGCTGCCCCAGTATCCGCAACCGAGGACTGCTATGCGCGGCTTCATCTGTTTCAAACTCTAAAAACTCGTGGCCGAGACATAGCGACGTGCCCCTTCGAACTCAACCCCGGCGGCGACAACCAAATGTCGCCGCGGCAAAGCTTTTCGATAATGACGATAAGCCGGCAAGCCGGTTGCTTCGAAGCTTGACAGGCTCGCCCTCCCAACCTTATATCCGCGCGACCTTGGCGAACGCCCCCGACATGCCTTTCGATTTGAGGCGGATTTCGGGTCTTTCGCCGCCCTGGCGGGGTAGCTCAGTTGGTTAGAGCACGGGAATCATAATCCTGGGGTCGGGGGTTCAAGTCCCTCTCCCGCTACCAAAATCCAGTTAAACCATTGAAATGGCTAAAAATTTATACGCGTTGGTAGCGCTTCCTGTTGAAATTGTTCAATAATTTCAATGCGGCGCCATCGTGTTCCTCGCCCCGGTAGAGACGAGAAAGAGTAACGCGTTCCTCGCTTGGACGAGGATTAATCCGATTGCATCGCTCGGACCTCGACCTATGCAAGCCGTTCCGCATGCCATCTCAAATGGTCGTCCATGAATGTCGAAATGAAGAAATACGAATGGTCGTATCCGTCCTGCATGCGCAACGTCAGCGGAATGCCGGCTTTGGCGCAGGCCGCCTCCAAAAGCCAGGGTCTCAGCCCGTCATTCAGGAACCCGTCCGATGTTCCCTGATCGACGAGAAATTCCGGGAAGCGGCGCCCGTCTTCAACAAGCGAAGTAGCGTCGTAGGCCCGCCACGAGGCCTCATCCGTGCCGAGATATTTTTCGAAAGCCGGCCTTGACCAGCCGGCAGCGCTTGGCTGCACGATCGGCGCAAATGCCGAGCAACTCCTGAACCGCTGCGGGTTTTTCAAAGCAATCGTCAGCGCGCCGTGTCCGCCCATCGAATGGCCCGTTATGGCTTGGCGCGACATGTCTGCCGGAAAATTAGCGGCGATCAGCGTGGGTAGTTCCTCGACGAGGTAGGAATACATCCGGTAGTTCTTCGCATAAGGCTCCTGCGTTGCATCAAGATAAAAGCCGGCGCCGCCGCCAAACTGCCAATTGTCCTTGTCATCAGGGATGTCGGCGCCGCGCGGACTGGTGTCTGGACAGACGACGATCAGGCCAAGTTCGGCGGCCATGCGCCTGTATTCGCCTTTGTCCATGACATTTTGATGGGTGCAGGTCAGTCCCGACAAATACCACACCACGGGGCGAGGCGTTTCCCGGGCCTGTGGAGGCACGAAAACGGCAAACGTCATGTCGCAGCAGCAACTCGTCGACAGGTGCGAATAGATGCCCTGCACTCCGCCAAGGGATTTTGCCTGGGAGATGGTCTTCATGGGTTCCGGCATATTCCCTCTCCACGGATTTCAAACGCCAATGGGCCGGTGTCTACGGCATCGACCATGATCGCGGCAACCCGGGCGGATCAGGTGGGGTCGAACCGACCGGCGGCGCGGACATCCGGAATGTCAGTCGCGCCGCCGGCCCAACGCCCGATGTCGGGGAGGCACGGTATTTTGGGAACACAGAGCCTTCGACGCGGGCGTGTCGTGTGAGCCGGTCAGTAAACCACGACGCTTCTGATCGATTTGCCCTCATGCATGAGATCGAAACCCTTGTTGATGTCCTCAAGCTTGAGCGTGTGGGTGATCATCGGGTCGATCTGGATCTTGCCGTCCATGTACCAGTCGACGATCTTCGGCACATCGGTGCGGCCGCGCGCGCCGCCGAAGGCGGTGCCCATCCAGGTGCGGCCGGTGACCAGCTGGAACGGCCTAGTCGAGATCTCCTGGCCGGCGCCGGCAACGCCGATGACCACCGACTTGCCCCAGCCGCGATGCGAGGCTTCCAGCGCCTGACGCATGACCTTGGTGCTGCCCGTGCAGTCGAATGTGTAGTCGGCGCCGCCGATCTGGTCGGCGCCACGCTTGGTCATGTTGACGAGGTAGGGCACGACATCGCCGTCGATCTCCTTCGGATTGACGAAATGCGTCATGCCGAAGCGCTCGCCCCACTCCTTCTTGTCGTTGTTCAAATCGACGCCGATGATCATGTCGGCGCCGGCAAGTTTCAGGCCCTGGATGACGTTGAGGCCGATGCCGCCGAGGCCGAAGACGACCGCGGTGGCGCCGATCTCGACCTTGGCGGTGTTGATCACGGCACCGATGCCGGTGGTGACGCCGCAGCCGATGTAGCAGATCTTGTCGAAGGGCGCGTCGGGGTTGACCTTGGCCAGCGCGATCTCGGGCAGCACGGTGAAGTTGGAGAAGGTCGAGCAGCCCATATAGTGAAAGATCTTGTCCTTGCCGATCGAGAAGCGCGATGAACCATCGGGCATAAGGCCCTGGCCCTGCGTGGCGCGGATCGCCGTGCAGAGGTTCGTCTTCCTCGACAGGCAGGACGGGCACTGGCGGCATTCGGGCGTATAGAGCGGGATGACGTGGTCGCCCTTCTTGAGCGAGGTGACACCCTTGCCGACATCGACGACGACGCCGGCACCCTCATGGCCGAGGATGGCCGGAAACAGACCTTCCGGATCGGCGCCCGACAGTGTGAATTCGTCGGTGTGGCAAATACCTGTCGCCTTGATCTCGACCAGCACTTCGCCCTCGCGCGGGCCCTCGAGGTCGACCTCCATGATCTCCAGCGGCTTTCCGGCGGCGACAGCGACAGCGGCGCGGGTTTTCATCAGGCGTCCTCCAATGCGAATTTTTCCAAGGTTTCAGGTTTTGCCGACACGATCAACTGGCAGCTGGCTCCCCGACTGGGCCACAGCGATGAATTGGAATCGCAAGTCGATTGAAAGGCAGTGAATTGCATGGTCGGCTTGACCCTGCAAGCACAGGCCATAAAAGGAACGGCCGACCCGAGGGATGACATTTCGCATGTTCACCAAGATCCTGATCGCCAATCGCGGCGAAATTGCCTGCCGCGTCATCAAGACGGCGCGCAAGATGGGCATTGCCACGGTCGCGGTCTATTCCGATGCCGATCGCGACGCCGTGCATGTCGAGATGGCCGACGAGGCGGTGCATATCGGGCCTTCGCCAGCCGCGCTGAGCTATCTCGTCCCTGAAAAGATCATCGCCGCGTGCAAGGAGACGGGAGCCCAGGCCGTGCACCCCGGCTACGGATTCCTGTCCGAGCGGGCGGCCTTCTGTGAGGCGCTGGAAGCGGAAGGCATCATTTTCATCGGCCCGAAGCCCAAGGCGATCAAGGCGATGGGCGACAAGATCGAATCGAAGAAGTTCGCCAACGCCGCCAAGGTTTCCACCGTGCCCGGCTGGCTCGGCGTCATCGAGAATGCCGACCATGCCGAAAAGATCGCCGGCGAAATTGGCTATCCCGTGATGATCAAGGCTTCGGCCGGCGGCGGCGGCAAGGGCATGCGCATCGCCTGGAGCGAAGCCGAAGTGCGCGATGGCTTCGACCGCGCGCGCTCGGAAGCCAAGAGTTCGTTCGGCGACGATCGTCTCTTCATCGAGAAATTCGTCGTCGATCCGCGCCACATCGAAATCCAGGTGCTGGCCGACGCGCATGGCAACGCGCTCTATCTCGGCGAGCGCGAATGCTCGATCCAGCGACGCAACCAGAAGGTCGCCGAAGAGGCGCCGTCGCCATTCCTGGACGCAGCGACACGCAAGACCATGGGCGAGCAGTCTGTGGCGCTGGCCAAGGCCGTCGACTACCAGAGCGCCGGCACGGTCGAATTCATCGTCGACAAGGACAAGAACTTCTATTTCCTTGAAATGAATACACGATTGCAGGTCGAGCACCCGGTGACGGAGCTCATCACCGGCATCGATCTGGTCGAGCAGATGATCCGCGTCGCCGCCGGCGAAAAGCTTGGCCTGAAGCAAAGCGACATCGAGCTGAACGGCTGGGCGGTGGAAAGCCGGCTCTATGCCGAAGACCCTTACCGCAATTTCCTGCCTTCGATCGGCCGGCTGACGCGCTACCGGCCGCCGGAGGAAGGACAATTCGGCGATGTCGTCATCCGCAACGACACCGGCGTCACCGAAGGCTCCGAAATCTCGATGTTCTACGATCCGATGCTGGCCAAGCTGTGCACCTGGGCGCCGACGCGTCTGGAAGCCATCGATGCCATGTCGGAAGCGCTCGACAGCTTCGTCGTCGACGGAATCGAGCACAACATTCCGTTCCTGGCTGCCTTGATGCAGCATCAGCGTTGGCGGGAAGGGCGGATATCGACCGCTTTCATATCGGAGGAATATCCCGACGGTTTCGCGCCGGTCGTGCCGAACGACGACGAGAAAGCGGTGCTGGCGTCGATCGCGACCGCAGTGGAACTGCTGCGACGTGATCGGCTTGACCGGCTGGGCGGGCGCCTGGCGCCGCATTCGGGAGCGCTGAAGCGCGACTGGGTCGTGAAGATCGATGATGACTATCTGTCGGCGTCCATCATCGAGGGCATGATTTCCATTCCGATGGAAGTCGATCTGTCGATCGCGGGCGGCAAGGCGCTGACCGTTGCATCCGACTGGCGGCCGGGCGATCTGGTCTGGCGCGGTACGGTCGGCAAGCGCAAGGTTACGGCTCAGGTCAGGCCGGTCGCCAATGGCTTTCGCATCGCCTGGAAAGGCATGTCGGTGACCGCGCGCGCCATGCTGCCGCGCACCGCCGAACTGGAAAGGCTGATGCCCGAAAAGGTGGCGCCGGACACGTCGAAGCTGCTGCTTTGCCCGATGCCCGGCCTTGTCGTGTCGATTGCCGTTGCCGAAGGCCAGGAGGTCAAGGCAGGCGAGACATTGGCTGTGGTCGAAGCGATGAAGATGGAAAACGTGCTGCGTGCCGAACGCGACCTTGTCGTCTCCAAACTCAACGCCAAGCCGGGCGACAGCCTGGCTGTCGACGCCGTGATCATGGAGTTTGCTTAGGGCTAGCCGGGCAGGCAGCCTGTGATCAGCAGTGGTTTGTGCTGGACTGGCATGGCGCGGTCCCGGACAATACATCTCCATCGACTCAAGGACCTTCACGCAGCACCATGGCCGACGAAAAACTCCCCCGCGATCCCTTGAAGCGAGAAGCGGCGATTGCTGCGGCGCGGCCGGAGGCCCCGGCGCGGCCCTTCGTCCATTTGCGCGTGCATTCGGCCTATTCGCTGCTGGAAGGCGCCTTGCAGATCGGCAAGGTGGTGGCTCATGCGGTCAAGGACGAAGCCCCGGCCATCGCCGTTACCGACACCAACAACCTGTTCGGCGCGCTCGAATTCGCGCAGAAGGCGGTGAAGGACGGCATCCAGCCGATCATCGGCTGCCAGACGGCGCTCGCCTTTTCCGGCGAAAACAGCGATGGCCAGCGCGACCGCCGACGGCAAGGTCCCGATATGCGGCCGGTCGTCCTGCTTGCCGCGACCGAGGCGGGCTATTCCAATCTGGTCAGGCTGGTCAGCCGCGTCTACCTCGAAACGCCGCCGGGCGAAGCCGTGCACCTGACCACCGAAATGATGGAAGGCTATTGTGACGGGTTGATCTGCCTCAGCGGCGGACCGCGCGGACCGATCGGCACCGCGCTCAAGGAAGATCGCCGCGATCTGGCCGAAGCCCGGCTTTTGACCCTCAAGGAGATGTTCGGCGACCGGCTCTATGTCGAGCTTGACCGGGTTTCCGGTTATGATCGCGTGATCGAAAAATCCTCGATCGATCTGGCCTATGCCCATGAACTGCCGCTGGTCGCCACCAACGAGGCGTTCTTTTCCTCTCGCGACGACTATGATGCACATGACGCGCTGATTGCCATTGCCGAGGGATCGGTCGTTGCCGCTGACAACCGCCGCCGGCTGTCGCCCGACAATTTCCTGCGCAGCCAGGCCGATATGGCAAGGCTCTTTGCCGACCTGCCGGAGGCGATCGACAACACTGTCGAGATCGCGCTGCGCTGCTCCTATTACCCGAAGAACCGCAATCCGATCCTGCCGCGCTTCACCGGCGGCGATGTCGCAGACAATGACGCCGCCGTGCAGGCGGAAGCCGACGAACTGGCCCGCCAGGCCCATGAGGGGCTCGACGCGCGCCTTGCCATGCATGGCCCGACCGCGGGCTATACGGTCGAGCAATACCGCGAGCGGTTGAACTTCGAGCTTGGCATCATCACCAAGATGAAGTTTCCCGGCTACTTCCTGATCGTTGCCGACTTCATCAAATGGGCCAAGGCGCAAGGCATTCCGGTCGGGCCTGGCCGCGGTTCGGGCGCAGGCTCGCTGGTCGCCTATTCGACCACCATCACCGACATTGATCCGCTGCGCTTCTCGCTGCTGTTCGAGCGCTTTCTCAATCCCGACCGCGTGTCGATGCCCGACTTCGACATCGACTTCTGCCAGGATAGGCGCGAGGAGGTCATCCGCTACGTCCAGCAGAAATACGGCCGCGACCAGGTCGGCCAGATCATCACCTTCGGTACGCTGCAGGCGCGCGCCGTGCTGCGCGACGTCGGCCGCGTCCTGCAGATGCCCTATGGCCAGGTCGACAAGCTCTCCAAGATGGTGCCGCAGAACCCGGCCAATCCGGTCAAGCTCGCCGACGCCATCGCCAACGAGCCGCGCTTTGCCGAAGAGGCCGAGAGGGAGCCGATCGTCCAGACGCTGCTCGACATGGCGCAGAAGCTGGAAGGCCTCTACCGCCATGCCTCGACGCACGCCGCCGGCATCGTCATCGGCGACCGGCCGCTGTCGGAGCTGGTGCCGATGTACCGCGATCCGCGCTCGGACATGCCCGTCACCCAGTTCAACATGAAATATGTCGAGCAGGCCGGACTGGTGAAGTTCGACTTCCTCGGCCTGAAGACGCTGACCGTGCTGGAGACGGCGGTGAAGCTGATCCGCCGGCGCGGCATCGAGATCGACCTGGCAACCATCCCGCTCGACGATCCCGAGACCTACGCCATGCTGTCGCGCGGCGAAGTGGTCGGCGTGTTCCAGGTGGAAAGTGCCGGCATGCGCAAGGCGCTGATCGGCATGCGGCCCGACTGCATCGAGGACATCATCGCGCTGGTCGCACTGTATCGACCCGGCCCGATGGAAAACATCCCGACCTACAACGCCCGCAAGCATGGCGAGGAGGAGATGGCCTCGATCCATCCCAAGATCGACCATCTGGTGAAGGAGACGCAAGGCGTCATCGTCTACCAGGAACAGGTGATGCAGATCGCGCAGGAGCTGTCGGGCTACTCGCTCGGCGAAGCCGATCTGCTGCGCCGCGCCATGGGCAAGAAGATTCGCGCCGAGATGGACAAGCAGCGCGAGCGCTTCGTCTCCGGCGCGGTCGAGCGTGGCGTCGGCAAGCCGCAAGCCGACTTCATTTTCGACCTGCTGGCCAAGTTCGCCGACTATGGTTTCAACAAATCGCACGCCGCCGCCTATGCGGTGGTTTCATACCAGACCGCCTATCTCAAGGCGCATTATCCGGTCGAGTTCCTGGCGGCGTCGATGACGCTCGACATGGGCAACACCGACAAGCTCGCCGATTTCCGCCAGGACGCGCTGCGCCTCGGCATCGAGGTTCTCGCGCCGTCGGTGACATCGAGCTTTCGCCCCTTCGAGGTCGGCGAGAACCGCATCTACTATTCGCTGGCAGCGCTCAAGGGCGTCGGCGACGCGGCGGTCGAGCACATCGTTGCCCAGCGTGGCGAAAAGCCGTTCAAGAACCTCGCCGATTTCTGCGAGCGGGTCGATCCCAAGATCGTCGGCAAGCGCGTCTTCGAAAGCCTGATCATGGCCGGCGCGCTCGACTGCTTCGGCCACGACCGCGCGTCGATGATGGCGGGCGTGGAGCGCATGATGGGGCTGGCGTCGCTGGCGCAGCAGAACGCGGTTTCCGGACAGCACGACATCTTCGGCGCCTCGCTCGGCGCCCAGTCGCAGGCACTCAATCTGCCGGCGACAGAGCCGTGGCTCGCCGCCGACCGGCTGCACCGTGAATTCCAGGTGGTCGGCTTTTACCTCTCGGCCCACCCGCTCGACGAGTACAAGGCGGCCCTGCAGAAGATGCGGGTGCAAACGTGGGCCGAGTTCTCGGCGGCCGTCAAACGCGGTGCCGCCGCCGGCCGCCTGGCCGGCACGGTGACATCCAAGCAGGAACGCAAGACGCGCACCGGCAACAAGATGGGCGTCATCGCCTTTTCGGATACGTCAGGCCAGTACGAAGCCGTGCTGTTTTCGGAAGGACTGGCACAGTATCGCGACCTGCTCGAGGCCGGCCGCTCCGTCGTCATCACCGTTGCGGCCGAGGACAGGCCGGAAGGCGTCAATCTGCGCATCAACTCGGTGCAGTCGCTGGAGGATGAGGCAAGTCGCATCCAGAAGGCGCTGCGTATCTTCGTGCGCAACGCCACGCCGATC
The DNA here is from genome assembly GCF_003997975.1 of Mesorhizobium sp. M7A.F.Ca.US.005.03.1.1. NCBI lineage: Bacteria > Pseudomonadati > Pseudomonadota > Alphaproteobacteria > Hyphomicrobiales > Phyllobacteriaceae > Mesorhizobium > Mesorhizobium sp. M7A.F.Ca.US.005.03.1.1. Next base: position 6,923 of record NZ_RZRO01000036.1, on the reverse strand, counting down.
AACACGCTGGCCGGCCAACTGACCGTCAGGGGCGAAGGCCAGGTCAGTTTCGTGCTGATCAAGGAAGAAGGCGAGGGGGAAATCGAGATAGAGCTGCCGAACCGCTACCGTATCTCGCCGCAGATCGCCTCGGCGATGCGCGCGGTGCCGGGCGTGGTCGAAGTGGAATTGGTGTGACCCCCGCTCTTTTCGGGGCGCGGCAATCAGCCGGGCGGTCGCTGCGGCCAACGCCGGCGCAGTCAGCATGAAGCCGGCGCAGAGGAATGGGTCGCAGGCGGTTTCGGTCTTGGCGCGGCTGCGTGACCGGTTGCGCAGGCTTTATCATGGGCGCACGCCGGCCGCTTTCCGGTTCCAACTGGTGGCCGTCGTCATCGACCTCGCCATCATCGCCTTCTTCATCGCGACGCCGGTTCTCCAGGACAAGCCGTCATTCCTCTGGCTCGACTATTCGGCGGCCGCGCTGGTTGCCGCGGACCTCGCTGCCCGCCTGCTTGCCTCCAAGAACATGCTGCGGCTGATGAAGCAGCCGACGTCGTGGGTCGATGTCTTCATCCTCTTGACGCTGCTGATGCCAACGGCGTTCGCCAATCTCGCCTTCCTGCGCATCCTGCGGCTGTGGTCGCTGTCACGCAGCGGTTCGCTCTGGCGGCATTTCGAGATGCGAGGACTGCGGCCGTGGCGAGAGGCCAGCCACGCGGTCATCAACCTTTTGACCTTCCTGTTCGTCATCACCGGCTTCGTCTACACGTTCTTCTTTCGCACTGGCGCTGGCCTGGAAAACTATATCGACGCGCTTTATTTCACTGTCGCCACGGTGACGACGACCGGCTTCGGCGACATCGTGCTGCCGGGCATGGCCGGCAAGCTGACGGCAATCGTCACCATGATCATCGGCATATCGCTGTTTGTCAGACTGGCTCAGGCGATCTTCCGGCCAGCCAAGGTGTTGTTTCCCTGTCCGCAGTGCGGCTTGCGGCGGCACGAGCCGGACGCCGTCCATTGCAAGGCCTGCGGCCATCTTCTCAACATACCCGACGAAGGGAACTGACGGCCGGCGGGACTACGACGCCGCCACTTCGGCCGGCTTTATCTGCCTGCGCTGCAGATTGAGCAGATTGCCCATCAGGATCAGCAGCGCGCCGCCGGCGGTGAAGGCGTCGATCTGCTCGCTATAGAGCAGCCAGCCGATCAGTGCCGATAGCGGCACGCGTAGAAAATCCATCGGCGAGACGATGGTCGCGTCGGCATAGCCAAGCGCGCGGGCCATGCAGAAATGCGACGACATGCCGGTGAAGGCGATCAGCACGATCCATGGCCATAGCTCCAGTGGCGGGTTGCGCCACGTATAGAGCGCCGGGATGAGACCGACCACCGACTGGACAATCAGCATCCAGCAGATGATGCGTACGACGCTGTCCGTCCGGGTCAGTGACTTGACGGTGACCACCGAGATGCCGAAGCAGGCCGCGGCGCCCAGCACGACGAGATGTCCAGGATCGACCGAGCCGACACCGGGGCGCACGATGATCACCACGCCGATCAGCCCCAGCGCGATCGCTGCCAACTTGGGCCGGTTCAGCCTTTCGCCCAGAAAGATCACCGCCAGGATAGCTGTCCAGATCGGAGTGGTGAATTCGATCGAGATCAACACGGCCAGCGGAATCAAGGTGAGGGCGTAGAGCCATGCCGCCTGGCCCGTGTAATGGATGACGTTGCGGGCGATATGGGCAACCGGGCGCTGCGTGCGCATGGCTTGAAAGCCGCCACTCATCATCACCAGCGGCAGCAGGATGAAGAAGCCGATCACGGAGCGCAACTCCAGCACTTGGAAGACGTTGAGCTCCGCTGTCGTGGCCCGGCCGGCGACCGTCATGCCAAGGAACGAGGCGATAGACAGCGCCATCCAGAACGCGGCCTTGGGGATCGAGGGGGTGGGTGCCATTCGCGCTATGTCGCAGGCCAGCACCTCTGCCGCAACCGCTAGCCAAGGCATTCTTCTGGGCCAGTCGCGACTGGCCCGATGTTGTAAAACAGTCATGTGGCGGACGGAACCTGAAACGGTAGGTGGCGTTGAGTCCCGATGGTCAGCCGTGCTCGTGGACCGCCCCGCCTTTTTTCGAAAACGACAAGGAGAGCTTCGATGAGATCCTTCGCGCAATTCGCGCTTACCGGCGGTCTATTGGTTGCGGCAGGCGCAGCACATGCCGACGAGACCCAATTTCTTCAGTCGTTCAAGGGCAATTTCGCCGGCAAGGGCACTGTCCAGGTAACCACGGATGCTCCGAACGTCACCGTATCGTGCAGCTTCAAGTCGAATGCGACCTCAACCTCGCTATCGCTGGATGGAAATTGCCGCGGTCTCATTGTGGTGTCGCGGGCCATCAGCGCCAATCTGAAAGTTACAGGTGCCAAATACAGCGGCACCTATGTTGGCTCTCGCACGGGACCGGCGCAACTCAACGGCCGCCGTTCGGGCAATGCGATCAACCTGGGCATTCGCTGGGCCAAGGAGGTCAATGGCGACCGAAGGGCGCAGATGAAGGTCGAGAAACGCGGCGAGAACGGCATGCGGCTGACCGTCATCGACACCGACCCGAAAACCGGCAAGAGCGTGGTGACGAGCAGGATAGACTTGCAGCGCACCTAGTCCTCGAGCGGCTCCGGAGGATGGGCATCGCGGCCCTTGCCGAATGTGTAGCCGGTTTCCACCGCCTTGCGGCCGAACTTGTCGCGCAAGGCATCGATGGCGCCTTCAGCCATGGCGCGCTTGCGCGACTGGATGTCGACCAGATCGGGCGGGTCGGCCTTGTCGTCGTCCGAGAGGTCGCTGACGCCGATGCCGAGCAGCCGATACTTCGTGCCGTCGGTTTCCTTGCGCAGAAGCTCCACCCCAGTCTGAAAGATGCGGTCGGCGAGCCGGGTCGGGTCGCCGAGCTGGCGATTGCGCGTGCGCAGCTTGAAATCCTGGCTCTTCAGTTTCAGCACCACGGTGCGCCCGGCAATGCCTGACTTTTTCAGCCGTGCCGAAACCTTTTCCGAAAGCCCCCTCAGCACCGCCACCAGCTCTTCCAGCGACGCGATGTCGGTATCGAAGGTGGTTTCGGCCGATACGCTCTTGGCATCCTGATCGGGATCGACGCGGCGGACATCCTCGCCGCGCGAAAGGTGGTAGAGCCGGTCGCCCATCGTGCCGTAGCGGCGCATGAGATCGCCGCGATCCATCTGCTGCAGCTGGCCGATGGTGCGGATGCCGTCACGCTCCAGCGTTGCGTTGAACGCCTTGCCGACGCCCCAGATCATGGTCACCGGCTGCGCCGCCAGGAAGCCGACCGCCTCGGCTTCGCCGATGACCGAGAAGCCGCGCGGTTTACGGAAGTCCGACGCTATCTTGGCGAGGAACTTGCAGTAGGACAGGCCGGCCGAAACGGTGATGCCGATCTCCTTCTCGACCGCCAGCGCAAAGCGCGCCAGCACCACAGCGGGTGGCAGGCCGTGCAGCCGTTCGGTGCCGGCGAGGTCGAGAAACGCCTCGTCGATCGACAGCGGCTCGACCAGCGGCGTCAGCGCCTGCATCATGGCGCGCACCTCGCGGCCGACGCGGACGTATTTTTCCATGTTGGGGCTGATGACCACCGCCTCCGGGCAGGCTTCGAGCGCCTTGAACATCGGCATGGCCGAGCGCACGCCCTGGATGCGGGCGATGTAGCATGCGGTGGAGACGACGCCGCGCTTGCCGCCGCCGATGATCAGCGGCTTGTCCTTGAGCGCCGGATTGTCGCGCTTTTCGATTGCCGCATAGAAGGCGTCGCAATCGATATGGGCCAGATGCAGCCGGTAAAGCTCGGGATGACGCGCAAGCCGGGGGCTGCCGCAGCGCTCGCAGCGGCGCGTCTGGCTGCGCTGAAGCATCAGGCAGTCGCGGCAAAAACCGTGATCGGGATTGTTGACAGGGGCCGCCATCGCTGCGAACATAAAGAGAACAGAGGCAATGGTACGACAGTGCAAGGCCAGCGACAAGGCTGGCCTGGGGAGAACGCATGAGCACGACCATAGCGCCGCTTGCGCCCGAGCTTTGGGCTGAATTCGAGGACCTCTTCGGCAAGCAAGGTGCCTGCTACGGCTGCTGGTGCACGCATTTCCGGCTGGCGCCGGCGATGCGCCGCGAGAGCAGCCGGGAACGCAACAAGGACCACATCAAGGCGCGCATCGAGGCCGGCCCGCCGCCGGGCCTGCTGGCATTCGAGGACGGTCAGGCGGTTGGCTGGATGCAGATCGGACCGCGCGCCGACGTGCCCGAATGGAACAACCAGGGCAGGGGGTCGGCACCGGTCGATCCTGCCGACGCCACGGATCCGGCCGTCTGGGCGATCTCCTGCTTTTTCATCCGCGGCAAGGCGCGCGGCAGGGGCATCACGCATCGCCTCGTCGAAGGCGGCATCGATTTTGCCCGCCAGAACGGTGCACGGCTGCTCGAGGCTTGTCCGATAGATCTGTCTCGCGATTCGCGTTCGATCGGCCTGTTCGTCGGCTCGTCGCGGGTCTTCGAGAAGGCTGGTTTCGAGAGGCTGTTGGAACGCAAGGCCGGTCGGCCGCTGATGCGGCTGGTGCTTTGATCGAGATTGCCTGCCCGGGTGCCGTTGTCGATCTCACCTTGCGGTTGCAGCGGTAATTTCATACCAGACGGACAAAGCCTTTCTTCTCGGTCAAACGGAGAATTCGCGTGAACCGTGCCCTGCCATTCGTGTTCCTTCTTGCGTTGAGTGCCCCTGCTCTCAGTCAGACCGTCGACAGTCAGGGTGCGAAGCAATTGTCCGACGACTTGTCCCGCTATGTCGGCAAGCAGGCCATCGACAAAGGCATTTTGAAGGTTTCGCTGGAAGGTGGTGCCTACAAGATCCTGTTCGATTTCAAGGCACTTGCCGCATCATTTCCGGACCAGAAACTGCTGAAGTTCGACTTTGCGCCCTATGCCCTGATGGTCAAGCCGCGCAGCGACGGATCCTGGGATGTCTCGATGGATTTCTCCCAGAGCGCCTCCTTCGAGTTCAACGGACCCGAAGGACTGCAAAGCACTCAGTTTTCGATCAAGGACGGCAAGGGCTCGGGCGTCTACGATCCAAATCTGGCGGCCTTCACCAGCGGCACCAGTTCGATGGCCGGCATGACGATGACGTCGAAGGATGCCAAGCAGCACATGGAGGCCAGCGCCGGCGCTGGCATCGCGACCGTTGCCGCGACCAAGTCGGCGACCGGGGGCGTCGATTTCACAACCTCGCAGAAGGTGTCGAGGTTTGTCGAAGCGATCAATTTCGATGACCCCGAGAGCGGGCTGAAATTCCCGGTCACCGTCAGGTCGCCGGAACTATCGGTCGAAGCCAGCGGCAAGGGCGTGCGGACCAAGCCATTGCTCGATCTTCTGGCATTTGCTGTGGCCAACGAGGACGAGGCGACGCTGAAGGCCAACCAGGCGCAGCTCAAATCGCTTTTGTTCGCCGCCTTACCGCTTTGGCAGCGTATCGACGGGACCTATGGTTTCAAGGATTTCGCGGTGGAAAGCCCGGTCGGCAATTTCGGCGCCACCCAGCTCAGCACCGTGTTCGGCTCCGACGGCGTCGCCCAAAACGGCACGATCACCTACGGCATCAAGGCATCGGGACTGACCGTGCCGACCCAGCTTCTCCCGAGCTGGAGCGTGGGGTTGTTGCCCACCGATGTCGATTTGAACTTTGGCGGCGCCAATATCGATCTCGACAGCATGGCGAAGAAGGCGATCGAAGCTTTTGATCTCAATAAGAATCCGCCGCTGTCTGCCGAATTCGGCGAGCAGCTTAAGGCCGACTTCATGGCCAAGACGCCGAAGGTCGTGCTTGGCCACAGCACCGTGAAGAACAAGGATACGGAGATCGCCTTGGAAGGCGAGATGACATTCCCAGGCGAAAAGCCCGAAGGTAGCGTGACCGTCGATGTCGCCGGCTTCGACAAGCTTGTCGAAGGCCTGCAGGAAGCGGCAAAGTCGGAACCGGAGGTGGCCCAATACGTGCCAGTCGCTCTCATGGCGAAGGGCTTTGGCAAGACGCTGCCCGATGGCCGGCTGGAATGGATCGTCAACGCCAAGGCCGACGGTTCGGTCACCGTCAATGGCGTCATGCTGAAGCCTGCCGATCCGGCCGTGGACGACAGCGTGGACGATGGTGACGGCGACGATGACAGCGGGGACGACAGCGGCGGCGCAGGTGCGAAACTGAACCCTTGAAGGCTGGAGTTTAGAGCCCCAGCGCGCTTGCGATCTTCGGCGCGGCTTCGTGCCAGTCCTGGACGACGACCACATCGTCCGTCACCGGAGGCAGGAATGCGCGCAGCGAATTGTCGGCCATCAGGTGGAACAGTTCGGCGTCGGCGACCGATTCCCGCACCGACGCCAGATTGTGCGGCTGATCGTCGACGAAGACCACCGGTCGGCCGGCCTTGCCGCGAAGCTTGGCCACTGCCGGTCCTTTGGCCATTTCAGTGGTCAGAAGCGGGTAGCTCAGTCCAAGCGCGTCGAGATGGACACGACGCACGGCACGGTGTTTGTGTGGCATGGCCGTCAGCAAGATGATTTCCGCGCGGTCGCCAAGCCCTGCCAGGGCCTCTGCCGCGCCGTCCGTAATGTTTTGCCAATCGGCTTGCGTGTCAAAGAAATCGCCCAGCAGTGCCGTGACTTCGGGCTGTTCGATCAGGCGGCCGCTGGCCGTCTCTGCGATGTTGCCGGTCAGCCGGAACGAGGCCAGCGTCAGGCCATAGCCACGCGTCTTGAGGAAATTCGGAAACGGGCGGATGAATTCGAGCACGACATCGTCGACATCGAGCACCAGCAACGGCCGGTTGTCGGCTGCCAGTTCTTCGATCTGGCGCGCTGTTTCTGGATCATCGCTCATATGGAA